>JAPKZA010000163.1:0-2713 GCA_026394015.1 Acidobacteriota bacterium | reverse complement strand
GGTGGGGATGGGCGATCCGCCCCTACTGCATGGGCTGCTGCTGCCGGGGGCCCGGCCGCCGATGGTGCGGCGGCCTCCGTCGGAGATTCGACTTTACCGGTAAGGGGCCCAGTGTTATTTAGTGCGCGCCTTGGCGGAGTTAGAGGCCCGGCAGTTACTGGATGGCGAGGCGTTCAGCAGTTACGCGAGAGTATGGTGGCGCTGGCGATGGCACGGTGTAACTATGCGAGTTCCTTAATGGAGTGCCTGGATTCCGCGGAGCCTTTCGCTTACTCGGCGTGGGTGGAGCGACATTAGAGAACAGTTTCGAGGCGGACGTAACTGGCTTCCATGCCGTGCTCCATACCGGTCGCGAGCATGGCTTGCCGGGTGGCGGCGTCGGGGAGGGTCATGCGCATGGTCATCAGGGTGCCGGTGCCGTCGGGGGCGAAGTTGGTTTCGACGTGGTTGTCCGGGGTGGGGGCCGGCAGGTGCATGCGTTCGACGTGGACCAGACGATGGAAGGGCTCCATGACGAGGGATTCGCCGGTGAGGGAGAAGCCGTTGCCGTGGCCATCGCTCCAGGCGAAGTGGATCTTGTCACCGGGGGCGGCGGCGGGTTCGCAGATGGTCATCGTCCAGCCGTCCGGTCCGAGCATCCACGGGCGGATGAGGGCGGCTTCGGTGTGGGCGCGGTAAACGGTTTCGGGCGAGGCGGCGAAGCGGCGGGTGACGACGACATGGAGGTCGCCTTCGAGGGTTAGGGTCATCATGAAGGTTCCTTAGATGGGGTCGCCGCCAGGAGGAGGTCGAGGCGGGAGTAGTTGGCTTCGAGGATGCGGCGGAGTTGCGCCAGCCATTGTTCGGTCTCGGCGATCGCGGCGGGGGCGAGGCGGCAGGGCCGCTTGGAGCCATCGATGCGGCGGAGGATGAGACCGGCTTGTTCGAGCACTTTGAGGTGCCGGGAGATTGCGGGTTGGCTCATCGAAAAGGGTTGTGCCAACTCCATGACCGTCGCCTCTCCCGAGGCGAGTCGAGAGAGGATGGCGCGACGGGTGGGGTCACTGAGGGCGGCAAAGGTTGTGCTCAGGCCGGATGCCATATAACTCTTATATTATATAACGAACAATGGAAATAGAAACTAATGTTTTAGGGCGCGGGAGCCGGATGTGGGATAAAAGAAGGGATGTTTGGAGCAATCGAGGCTGGGGGAACGAAGTTTGTGTGCGCCGTGGGAACGGGGCCGGAGGATGCCGTGATTTCGGCGGAGATTCCTACGACGACGCCGGAGGAGACGATGGCGGGGGTGGCTGCGTTCTTTAAAGGAAAGAAGTTGCGGCGGGTGGGGATTGGTTGTTTTGGGCCGGTGGATTTGGCGGGTGGACGGATTGCGCCGACCACGCCGAAAGTGGCTTGGCGAGGGTTTGGGATTCAGGCTTGGGTGGAGAAGGCGCTGGGGGCGAAGACGGTGCTGGCTACGGACGTGAACGGGGCGGTGTCCGTTGCTGTATTTGACGGTGGGGACGGGGATAGGGGGAGGGTGTATCGCAGGGGGGCGGTTGCTGCACGGGTTGCTGCATCCGGAGATGGGTCATGTCCGGGTGCCGCGGGTGGATGCGGGGCCGGGGATTTGCCACGCGCACGGGGATTGTTTGGAAGGCCTGGCGTCGGGGCCGGCGATTGCGGCGCGGGGCGGAGATTATGGGTTGGCGGCTGAGTATTTGGGCCTGGCGGTGCAGAACTATGCGTGTGTTCTGTCGCCGCGGATGATCCTGATTGGCGGAGGGGTGATGAAACACGCGGGAATGTTAGGAATGGTGCGGGCGGCGGCGAAGAGGTATATGAATGGCTATGCGCCATTGCCGGTGATTCGAGCGCCGAAGTTTGGGCAGCGGGCGGGGACGTTCGGGGCGCTGGCATTGGCAGTGAGAGGGGGCAAGGTTTGATTCTGTTTTCGGAAGCGTTACGCCTGTTTATGCATGGCGTGTTGAAGGTGTTGCTGCGGGTGAAGGTGCGGGGGGCGAGGCTGCCGGAGAGCGGCGGGGCGTTAGTAGCGGCGAACCATTACTCGTTTTTAGACGCGTTCTTGATGGGGTCGGTGACGCGGCGGTGGATCCGGTATTTGCTGTGGAAGCCTTACTACGAGAACAAGTACGCGCAGCCGTTTGCGAAGGCGCTATTCTGCATTCCAATGGCGCAGGAGGGGATTCGGGAGATTGTCGCGAATCTTCGCGGGGCGCAGGCGGTGATTAAACAGGGCGAGATGGTGGGTATCTTCCCGGAAGGGGAGATTACGCGGAATGGGGCGATGGCTCCGTTTCGGCGGGGCTATGAGAAGATTTTGGAGGGGACGGACGCGCCAATTGTTCCGATGCATATTAGTGGCTTGTGGAAGCATCCGTTGTCGCCGACGGCTTCGCCGTGGTTTCCTTGGCGGCGGTGGGAGGTGACGATTTCGGTGGGGGAGGCGCTGCCGGGGTCGACAACGCCGGAGGAGTTGCAGCGGTGCGTTTTGCGATTGATTGGCGATACGCTCGTCGATCGCTTTCGGGTGGTGGTGGCCAAGGAAGCGGAGACGGAAGCGGTGGAGACGATGACGTTTGGGGAGTGGTGGGAGGAGGCTTCCCGGCGGGCAAGGGAGATGGCGAAGGGGGGGATTGCGGTGGTGGCGGAGGAGGACCCGCGGGAGTTTGCGATTGCGGTGATGGCTGCGTTGCTGGCGGGGCGGGCGGTG
>JAPKZA010000401.1:6345-12512 GCA_026394015.1 Acidobacteriota bacterium | reverse complement strand
TATTCCGCCTCCGTTCGCTCCACTTTGGCCATCGGCTTCCAGAAATCCATCACCGTCGTCGACGCCAGCGCATTCAGCGCCGCGCTCAAATTCGACATCGCCGCCGCCAAAATCGCCGCCATCACCAAACCCGCAATCCCCCGCGGCAGGAAGTCCCAAATGAACTGCGGATAGATCCGGTCCATGATAGCCGGCGGCGCCTGCCCGGTGTCCTTGTAGTACACGAACAGAATCAGCCCGATGAGCAAAAACAGGGAAAACTGGAAGAAAATCACGACCCAACTCCCGAAAAGCGCCCATCGACTGTCCGACTCGGTCCGCCCGGCCAGCAACCGCTGCACCATCAATTGTTCGGTCCCATGGCTCGCCGTCGTCAGAAATGCTCCCCCGATCAGCCCCGCCCAAAAGCTGTACGGCCGCGAGAAAAACTCCTGCGACCATTCAAACCGAAAATCGAAAATCCGCAACTTGTTCGCCGCGCTCGCCGTCTCCAGGATGTGGGGCCATCCGCCTGGCACCAGTTGAAAAATCACGTACAGGCTGACCAGCGCACCCAGCACATAGAGGAACATCTGCACGACGTCCGTCCAGATCACCGCCGTCATTCCGCCCTCGAACGTGTAAAAAAGCGTCAGCGCCACGATCATCAAAATCGAAACGAGTTCCCCGGTTCCCAGCACAATCGAGATCACAATCGAGATCGCGAACACCCGAACCCCCTCCGCCATCGCCCGCAACAGCAAAAAACTTCCCGCCGTTAGCTTCCGAATATTGGGCCCAAACCGGCGCTGCATCAGCTCATACGCGGTGTACATTTCGCCCCGAAAATACTGCGGCAGGAACAGCACGCTGATCAACACCCGAGCGATCAAATAGCCGAAGACGACCTGCAAAAAGCCGAAATCGCCCCTAAAAGAGATGCCCGGCGTGCCAATCACGGTCAGCGTACTCGTCTCCGCCGAGACGATCGAAAACCCAATCGCCCACCACGGCGTGTTCCGTCCGCCGAGAAAATAATCTTTTAAAGACTGCTGGGAATCACGAAATCTGGCACCAAACCACGTGATGCCGATCAGGTAGGCGACGATGACGCTGAGATCGAGAATTCGCATAAGAGGAAAGGGGAGTGTAACATGTCAAATGCTGGAACAATTTTCGGAATCCGTCCATCTAACCGTCGTGCGGCAAAATGCGTAGAGCAACATGCGTTGCGGCTCGGGCGTCGATTCAGTTATACTCCGGCTTTGCGCATTATGACTCGGGAGGCAAGAGTGTTTTTCTGGAAAACTTTACTCGTGATGGGATTGGCGGCGGGTCTCGCCATAGGCCAGGAGCCCAGTTGGGTTGATCGAGGAGAATACGAACTGGTAGTCGAGCAGATCGGCAAAGCGACCGATCCGGCCAAGAAGCTGGAACTGCTGAACCAGTGGAAGACGAAGTATCCAAAGACGGCGTTCGGCATGCAGCGCCTCGGCCAGTTCCTGGGGACCTACCAGCAGCTTGGCAAAGCCGCCGAAATGCTTGGCGTGGCGAAAGAGATTGCCGCCGCGGACCCGAAGAACTTCACCGGGCCCTATTACATCGCCCTGCTGACCACGTCGATGCAGACCACCGACCCCGCCACGCTGGCCGAAGGCGAGAAGGCCGCCAACCAACTGCTCAGCGGCATTGGCGAATATTTCGCGGACGCGAAGAAGCCCGCCGGTGTCGACGCCGCCGCCTGGAACAAACAGAAAGCCGACGTCCAGAACACCGCCTGGGCGACGATCCTGTACGCTTCGAACGCGTCGAAGAATCCGACGACCATCGAAACCACGCTCCGCAAATTCATCGATTTCAACCCCGCCAACGCCGAAGCCGCCTACAAGCTCGGTGCGGCCATCCTCGGCCAGAAGAAAGCCGAACGGCAGCCTGAAGCCCTTTGGCAGGTGGCCCGCGCTTGCGCCCTCACCGGGGCCGGCGAACTCCCCGCTGCCAACAAGAAAGCGGTGTGCGACTACCTCAACCGAGTCTATCCGCAGTATCGTGGCGACAAGAAAGGCCTCGACAAGTTGATGGCCGATGCGGCCGCTACCCCCTATTCCCCGGCTGGATTCATCATCAAGACCAAGCAGCAGGAAGACATTGAGCAGCTCGAAGACTTGAAGAAGAGCAATCCGCAGCTCGCTCTGTGGGTGCAGTTGAAGCAGGAATTGACCGGCCCCACCGCGGCCGAAAACTTTGACAAGAACCTGAAAGGCGCGGCGATTCCGAAGCTCAAGGGCAAGCTCGTTTCGATGGATCCGGCCCTGAACCCGAAGAAGCTTGTGATCGGCGTCTCGGACGCCACAACCCCTGAAATTACGATCATCCTCGAAGAGGGTGCAGCGTTCAAGGGCAAGGCGGAACCGGGCATCGAGATCGAGTTTGAAGGCACCGGCAAGGAGTTCACGGCCGATCCGTTCAACCTGACCGTCGAAGCCGAACGGGCGCAGATCACCGGTTGGCCCACCCCGGGTGTGGCAGGCGCGGCTCCCGCGGCCAAGAAGGCGGGCGGCGCGGCAAAGAAGGCAGCTCCGAAAAAGAAGTAAGTGCGGTTCCCCTGGAACAGCAAACAAAAAGGGTGGGGCCTCGGCCTCGCCCTTTTTGTTTTTGCGTCGCTGCTCCCCGCCCAAAGCTCGACCTCTGCCGAACTGCTGTCCTTCCTGACCCCGGAGCAGTGGGTCAGCCTG
This sequence comes from Acidobacteriota bacterium, assembly GCA_026394015.1. GTDB lineage: Bacteria > Acidobacteriota > Terriglobia > Bryobacterales > Bryobacteraceae. Next base: position 9,801 of record JAPKZA010000401.1, on the reverse strand, counting down.
GATCGCTCCGTCGAGAGTTATCAAGTCTGGCTTTCGCCTCGCATCCAGCGTGCCTTCCAGGTCTATCAGGAATACGTCATCGAGCTGAAGCGCCCCGTCGTCGACTCCCTTGGCCTCGGCCTCCGCCTGGCTGAAATAGAATCCATTCGCCGCGAAGCCGTCATCGAAATCGAGCGGATCACGCTAAGCAACCGGAACTCCCTCAAACCCGATCAACTCGCCAAACTCGATGGGTTGGTCTACAACCAAGCGTTAGCGTGGTTGCAATATCAAAACTCTTGCGAGCTTTGGTTTGAATCCACCGACTCCGCTGTAGATGATTACGATCGCTATGGGATATTCGTCTACGCGGATCGTAGCATCTTCTGCTCGAAAGCCACACTCGCCGACTACCTCGAACTGTCCCCCGCTACCCGCGCCGACTTCGAGGAGCGTCGGAAGCAGCTATACACGGAGTGGAACCAGCGAACTCTCGAATATAAAACGCTCGCCCAAGGCGCGCTCGCCGCCCGCCAAGCTTCCCCGCTCGACCCGGTCGAACTGGGACGTCGCGCGGCTTCGGTCGAGCAGCTTTATCGGGGTTTCGTCGCTCGCCGAAATGAGTTTATTAATCGCCGCTACGCCGATCTCACCGTGCCGCAGAAAGCCAAGCTCCAAGCCGTCAAGGACGCTGCCCGAGAGCTTTCCCAGGTCGGGGTAGCCGAATGCTATGCGCTGCTGCTCAAGCCCGCCCCGCGCATTCTGCCCCCGCCCTCGTCGGAGGCTATGACTCGGGCTGCATTAATCCGCCCCCCTTCTGATAAACTGCGGAGGAAGGCCTCCCCGCCTCCTCGTCCTGGCCCTAATCCTCTCCTCCCCCCTCCTAGCCCAAACCGAACTTCTCCCCTTCATCACCCCCACCCAGTGGACCGCCATAGAAGCCACCAACGAAATCTACCAAAACTGGGTCAGCATGCAGTGGATTCGAGTCTTTATGGTTCAGTTGGAGCTCGACCAAGAAAAACGGCAATCCACCCTCGCCCCCCGCGCCTTCGGCTTTCGTCTCGCTGAAGTCGCCGCCATCCGGCGTCAAGCAGTCACTCGTCTGGCCGAAACGGTCGCCGCGAACCGAAAACTGCTCTCTCCCGCCCAACTCGCCCAACTCGACGCCCTTGTCGTGAACGAAAAGCTCATCGCCATCACCACCATTGCTCCCTGCGAATACTGGTTCACGCCCCCCGAACCGCCCGAAACCCAATTCAACGTTCACCAAGCCCCCTACTCTCCCCCCTGCAACAACCAGACCCTCGCCGACTATCTTGAACGTTCCCCGCCACCCGAGCCGACTTCAACGCTCGGCGCGCCCGCCTCTCACTTGGCCTCGACCAGCTCCTCCTCGACTACGAACTCCACATCCGTGCCTACACTACCGCTGCGGAAGCCTCTCCTCTCGATCCCGCCGAACTCGGCCGCTCCGTCGTAGCCATTCTCCAACTCTCCCGCGACTATGCGACCAGCGTCAAAGACTTCGTCAACCGTCGCTACGTCGACCTCACGCCCGCCCAACAAGCCAAACTCAAGGCCGTTAACGACGCTGTCCTCGAAGCCGACCGCGCCGACGCCGCCAAATGCACGGGCCTCCTCGCCAAGCCCGCTCCTGTCATCCCCGACGACCAGCAAGACCAAACGTCCGCTTACTATGGCCCTGGCCGAGGTTTCGGATTCGCTTTCCGCTGCCTCTCTCCGCCACCTTCAATCTAATCAACCGCGCGGAAGTACAGTTAAATTCACTTTGAGTTACGCTTAGCTTTGTAGCCATGCGCCTGATTTTCTTTCTGCTCATCGCGGCTCCGCTGTTCTTAGCGCCGAGCGCGCGAAGGACCCCATCGACCCGATCGCCCTCGGAGTCCGCTACGCCGAAACCGAGGCCATCCGCCGCGAAATCGCCGACCGGCGAGCCGCCACCGTCGCCGCCAACCAACAACTCCTTTCGGATGCCCAACGTCTCCGCCTCAGCACTTTGGACCAGGCTCGGAGCCGGGAGCCAATACTCAACGACTTGAAGTGCGGCAGCCTCCTCGTCGCTCCGTGTGTCTCGGCCTCTGCCTACTACCTTGTGTCGCGAGCAATCGAAGTGGGCGGCAACGCCACTCCCAGCTACCTCGGCTTCTCCTCGGAGCAACGGGCCGCGTACCAAACCATCACGGAGGAGTTCGACCGATGGTACAACTCCCAGCAAGAGGCCATTAGCCGCTGGAGAAAGGCCGCTTGCGTGGCCATAGCAGCCTCTCCGTTGGACCCCGCCGCCATCGGCAACCCGGAAGCCTCCATCGCCGCGGCGGAGCGCCAGATCGCCCTCCGCCGCGCGGCGCGCGTAAAGGCGAATCAGGAACTCCTCCTCCCGGACCAGCGCGCTCGCCTCCAGCTTCTGGATGACGCCCGGAAATACCAATTTCAGGCCGACGAGGCCGAATCCGACGGCTTTCTCGAACCCAGATTCTCGCCCGCCAACTCCCAGGCGGTCCTCTTCCAGCCCGACCCGTGTGCCCCCTAGGCTCCCCTATGCGCCTGCCCCTTCTCCTCTTCCTCCTCGTCACCCCGGCCTTCCCCCAGTGGCGAGACCTCTCCGCCGAATACCTGGAACTGACGCCCGACCAGTCCCGCCGCCTCGCTCAGAATCGTGCCGCCTATTACAATTGGCAAAGCGCCAAGGAGGCTCGCGTCACCCAAGTCAGAGCCGAAATCGAAGAGGAGTCGATCCGCGTCCCCCTCGACCCGCTCGCCCTCGGTCTCCGCTACGCCGAACTCGAAGCCATGCGCCGCGAGGACCTGGAGCGCCGGGATCAACTCGTTCGGCTGAACCGATCCGTCCTGACCGAAGGGCAACAGCGGCTCGCCGCAACCCTCGCCGAGGTCGAGGGACTCGGATCCGTTGCCAGGGACGCCGACTGTAGCGTCCTCATCTACGAGAACAACTCTCGCGCTTGTGGCCTGCTCTCCATCGATTTCAGAACCCCAGCCCCTCCAGTCGCCCCCCCTCCTCCATACGACTTCAATGATCCTACCAAACCCTTGCGTGATTTCCTCGCGCTGAGCCCGGAGCAATCCGCCGCTTACCTTCGTAGCTTCAACAACCTCCAGTCGCGCCAGAACGAGCTCTCCCGAAACATTGCCTGCGCCGAACAAGCAGCGCGAACCGCTTTAGCCGCCAGCCCGCTCTCCCCGCTAACGATTGGGGCCGCAAAAGCAGAGTCCATCGAACAACGACGCGCCATCGATGCGCTCCGCCAACAGGCGGTCACGGCCCATCAGAGCCTGTTAACCCCGGCGCAGCGGGAGCGCTTGAACCTGCTCGACCAAGCGCGCGAAGTGATTGGGACGGCGAATTTAGCCGCCTCTTACGCGATGCTCCCCGGCCCGGTTCCGGCTTTCGGGTTTTCGATCCCCATTTCCGACCCGGTCCTAGGCTTCTGCGGC
>JAPKZA010000401.1:0-6264 GCA_026394015.1 Acidobacteriota bacterium | reverse complement strand
TCCCCACGAAGAACGCTTCCCCGCCCCGCCACAACAGCGCCGCGTACCCGCTCTCCACCATCAACCCCGCCGTCCCCACACTCCCAAACCCTTTATCCCGCCGCTCCACCAGCGAAACGAACCCATCCCGCACAAACAGAAAATGCGTCGTCACTTCCGCCGGCAGCAGGTCAATCCCCGCCGCCGCCAGCCTCTCGAAAATCTCCAACATTACATCTTGTACCGGCCGAGGTCCTCGTCGTTCAGACTCTCCAGCCACCGCTTCAACTCATCGTTGGTAACTTTATCCGATACCGAGTTCGTCGCCTTCGAAGTCCGGATCACCTGCTCATCGACAAAGATCGGGCAATCCGTCCGCAACGCCAGCGCCAACGCATCCGAAGGCCGCGAGTCAATCGTAATCAACTCACCATCTTTCTCCAGCCAAATCATCGCGTAGAAAGTATCGTCCCGTAACTCGTTGACGACCACCTTACTTACATTCGCCTCTAATCCGGCCAACAGCGTCTTAATCAGGTCATGCGTCATCGGACGCGGCGTCGCCACCTTCTCGATCTCGAGCGCGATCGCATTTGCCTCGTACATTCCCACCCAAATCGGCAAAATTGTACCGCCGTCCACATCCTTCAGGATGACAATGGGCGTCTGGGTTACCGGGTCCATCATCAGGCCCCGAATCTTCATTTCGATTTCCACGCGCCCTCCAAAATTCCTATGCTGCTTCGCCAACCAGCGACACCGGCCCTGCCCGCATCACTAATACATCCACATACTGACCGAGTAAGTCTGCCGCCGGCCCGTTTGGGTGCGAGAAATTTACTGTCTTATGCTGCGTCGTCTTCCCGACCCACTGGCCGGTGGCCAGGTTATAGAACTCCACATGCACCTCGTAAGTATCCCCTACGTAGTTCGCGTTGTTCTGGATCTGAATCATCCGCTGCCGCTCCTGCACCTTCATGTGCCGCCGGCCCTTCTCTTCTTCCGGAATCTGATCGCCTAAGACAAGCGCCGGGGTGTTCGGCCGCGGCGAGTACTTAAAGTTGAAGATGGCGTCGAACTGCACCTCGTCCAGCAACCCCAGCGTGTCGTCGATGTCCTCGTCCGTCTCACCCGGGAAACCCACGATGATATCGGTCGTAATCGTCATCGGCCGCTTGGCGGCCTTCATCCAACCGATCCGTTCCAGGTACTGATCCCGCGTGTAGAGCCGCTGCATGCCCTTCAAAATCCGGTCCGACCCGCTCTGCACCGGCAGATGGATGTGGTTACAAAGCGTCGACGTCGCGTCAATCGCCTCGACGATCGCCTTCGTAAAGTCACGCGGATGGGACGTCGTAAAGCGGACCCGGCGGATCCCGTTGACTTGCCCCACTTGTTCCAGACAAGTCGCAAAATCCCAACCCTTCGGCGAAGGATCCCGATACGAATTCACGTTCTGCCCGAGCAACGTAATCTCGGAATAGCCCAGATCAGCCAGCCGCCGAACCTCATCGATCACGCTCTCCGCCGTCCGGCTCCGCTCGGGGCCACGGGTAAACGGAACCACGCAATAGGAACAGGCCTTGTCGCAGCCTTCAATAATCGTCACGAACGCCCGATACGGGTTATCCCGCCGGGTGTACGGCGTGTCGAACGCTTCGTCCACGTCGAGACTCAACCCGGTCACCCGCCGGTCGCCCTGCTCAATCTGCACGAGCAACTCGGGAAACTTGGTGTAGCTGGCGGACCCGACGACCAACGAAACATGCGGCGCCCGGTCAAAAATCTTCTCGCCTTCTTGCTGCGCAACACAGCCTAACACTCCAAAAACTTGGCCGCCTTTGGCCGCGCCTTTCTTGAAGTTCTGTAGCTTGTTGAAGACCTTTTGCTCGGCCTTATCCCGAATCGAACAGGTGTTATAAAGCACCAATCCGGCCTCTTCGGCCGTCGCCTTCTGCAAATAGCCGCGCTCCCGCAGTGTGCCAATGATCTTTTCAGAGTCATGCACGTTCATTTGGCAGCCAAAGGTTTCGATGTAAAAGGAGCGGTCCACTTTTATATTATAAGGGTACGGCCCTTAAGTTTTTGGCCGAAACCGTCGAAAGAGCCTTTATGCGGGTTTTGCTATTCGCCCTATGCGGGTTCGTCGTCCTCCGGGGTCAGGAGGGCAGCACGACGCGAACGTTCACCTTCGATACGAACGGCAACCGGCAGTTAACGCTCGAGAGCACCGTGTCGAAGGGGGCGAAGGCCGAATCGGTCCGGAATTTGAACGGGGGCTTAACCCCGGTCGAAAAAACCGAGGAACGGGTGATCAAGGACGATGCCACCGGTCGAGTGGTCGAACGCATCATTCGGCGCTATGACGGCAACGGCCAGCCGGGGCCTCCCGAGAAGCTGCAGATCGAAGAGCGCAAGAACGCCGACGGCTCGAAGACCATCGAAACCCAGGTGTTCAAGGGCAACCTGAGCGGCGGATTCTCGCTGACGGAGCAGACGACGGCGATAGCCCGGAAGGTCGGTAACGTCGAGACGATCGACACGCAAGTGGCGCGGCCCAACCTGAACGGCGGAATCGAACTGATCGAGCGGAAGCAGGCTCGGATTGAAACCGGCGACAAGACGAAGCAGGAGGCGCTGACCGTCGAGCGGCGCGACGCCAACGGCAATTTCCAAACCGCCCTGAAAGAAGTGAAACTCACCAAAGAAGCGAGCGGGGCCACGATCGAGAACTCCGCCCAATACGTCGCCAACCCGGCGACCGGCCAGCTTCAACTCAACGCCCAATCGGTCGCTGAACTCCGCAAGCAGCCCGATGGCTCCGAGACCAAACAGATCTCGGTTTACGGAATGAACCAGCCCGGCCGGCCGAACTCCGACCAGCCGCAACTTCGCGAGCAGCAACTGATCGAAAAGAAAACCGCCAACGGGCAAACCGTCGAAAGCTTGAGCGTCCGTCGCCCCAGCGTGGAAGATCCAGGCGTGCTCGGCCCAGCGCAAAAAGTCGCCGAAACGATCTGCACCGGCGCCTGTAAGTAAGATAATGGGCGTATGCCCTTTCCCATCGACCGTCCTCGCCGCCTCCGTCAAAGCCCGGCGATGCGCGACCTTGTCCGCGAAACGCACCTGCAGCCTTCGAACTTCATCTTCCCCCTATTCATAGTCGAAGGGGAGGGCATCCGCAAAGAGATCGGCGCGATGCCGGGCAACTACCAGATGTCGATCGACGAAACGGTGAAGGAGTGCGCAGTCATCAAGGCGCTCGGCGTCGGCGGGGTGATCCTGTTTGGCATCCCCAAGCATAAGGACGAGGACGCCACCGGGGCCTACGACGAAGACGGCATCGTGCAACGCGCCATTCGCGCCATCAAACGCGAGGTGCCGGGCCTGCTCGTCATCACCGACGTCTGCAACTGCGAATACACCTCCCACGGCCACTGCGGCAAGGTCGTCGACGGCGACGTCGATAACGACATCTCGCTGGAATGGCTGGCGGCGGCGGCAGTGACGCACGCCCGCGCCGGGGCGGACATGGTGGCCCCTTCGGACATGATGGACGGTCGCGTCGCGGCCATCCGCGATTCGCTCGACGAGGCTGGCTTCTCAAAAACGCCCATCATGGCCTACGCCGCCAAGTTCGCCTCCAGCTACTACGGCCCCTTCCGCGAGGCGGCCGAATCCACGCCCCAGTTCGGCGACCGCCGCACCTACCAGATGGACCCCGCCAACGCCCGCGAAGCGATGAAGGAGATGGCGCTCGACCTCGAAGAAGGCGCCGATATCCTGATGGTCAAACCCGCTTTGCCCTATCTCGACATCATCCGCCAAGCCTATGACCGCTTCGATGTGCCCATCGCCGCCTACCAGGTCTCCGGCGAGTTCAGCCAGATCATGGCCGCCGCACGCCTGGGCTGGATCGACGGCGACCGGATGATGATGGAGTCACTCACGTCCATCAAGCGCGCCGGCGCCTCGATCATCCTCACTTACTTCGCCAAGGACGCGTCCAAGTTACTCAGTTAGTCCAGGAACCCCATGCTTACACGCCGACACTTACTATCCCTTCTCGCCCTCCCCGCCGCCGCCCAGCCGCCCGCGCTCGAATGGCACAACGCCCAAAAACTCCGCATTGAGGGCCTCGGCTTCAAAGACCGTAAGTCCCCCTTCGACCGCCTCCCTCTCCGTGCCGAAGGCGTCGTCCGCGACGCCGTCTGGAACCTCAGCCGCGACTCCTCCGGCGTCGTCGTCCGCTTTCTCACCAACTCCACGACCCTCCACGCCCGCTGGACCCTCACGAGCAAAACCCTCGCCAGCGCCAACATCACCGCCACCGCCGCCAGCGGCCTGGACCTCTACGCCAAAACAGACGCCGGTCGCTGGCAGTGGCTCAGCATCGGCAAGCCCACCAAATTCCCCGATGCCTCCGACGTCCTCTTCGCGAAACTCCCGCCCGCCACTGTCCCCGGCCGCGAATTCATGCTCTACCTCCCGCTTCGCAACGGCGTCACCTCCCTCGAAATCGGCGTCTCCCCTGGCGCCACCGTCATCCCCGGCCCCGCCCGCCCCGCCACCCGCAAACCCCTCGCCTTCTACGGCACCTCCATCACCCACGGCATCTCCGCGTCTCGCCCGGGTATGACCCACCCGGCCATCCTCGGCCGTATCTTCGACCGCGAAATTATCAATCTCGGCTTCTCCGGCAACGGCAAAATGGAACCCGAAGTCACCCGCTTCTTCGCCGAACTGGACCCCGCCGTTTTCATTCTGGACTGCCTCCCCAACATGAACGACACCGAGGTCCACGAACGCACCGCGCCCTGCGTCAAAACCCTCCGCGCCGCCCATCCCGCCACCCCGATCCTCCTCGTCGAAGACCGCAACTACGCCGACAACGCCTTCAACGCCGCCCACCGCCAGCGCAACGAATCCAACCACGCCGCCCTCCGGGACGAGTTCGCCAAACTCCAAGCCGACAAGGTGCCGCATCTCTACTACTTAAAAGCCGACAACCTGTTAGGTTCTGACGGCGAAGGCACCATCGACAGCTCCCACCCCACCGACCTCGGCTTCACCCGTCAAGCCGCCGAATTCGAACGGGTCCTTCGCCAAATCCCCGCTCTCGGCACACCCTAGCGAAAGAACGGCGCATCCCGCCAATTCCAGATCCTCCGTAAATCCTGTCCGATCGGAATCGGCGTAGAGTTCCAATCGTGGACGGCGATCGCGGTCGCTCCGCGGAAGTTGATAAAGAGGGCAGCCCCGATCACGCCTGCTAACGCCGCTTTCCGCACCGCTACACCCGACGCCCAGCCCCACACTGGCAGAAACAGGTACATCCAGTAAGGCAGTAAGTCCGACAGGTACCGGGGACCGTAACTATAGCCGCTCCACCAATCCGAATAGCCTGAAACGAGCAGCCAATGCAGCGCGAGGATCGCGACGAACCAGCCCCGTAGGCGAGAGTAAAACTCCGGCACCGGACGCGCCCAAACGCTGGGAATCAACAGTAACAACAAAAACGGCATGTACACAAACAGTCCGCGCGCCGGAGAAACTAAGTTAGACAGAACCGCCTCGCCATACGCGCCGTGTAGAAACAGCCCATGGATCGCTCCCGTTGAAACGCCCGGAACGTTAACCCGAAAGTAAGACGAGATCGCTTGCCCGTACATCAGGAAGTTCAGCCCGAAGCACGCGACGCTCACCGGAGTTACTCCCGCCACCAGCCACCAAATCGGAAGCCGGAAGCGGAACAGGAAAAGTAACCCAATCACGACGGCGGGCACCGCGTTGGTCGGCCGGATAAAAAACGCCGCGGCCAGCACTGCCCCCAGCGCGATCCCGTGCCGACGCTCCAACTTCTGTCGCAGCAGCAGCCAAACCGCCAGCGCGTTCAACAGCATCGACGGCCCATGATGCCACAGCGCGCGAGAGGCCAGCGAAAACGCCAACGTCCCAAACGCGAACAAAAACGCATGCGCTAGCGCCAACGAGGGCGTCAGCAGCGCCAGCGCCGTATGATAAATCACCACCGCCGCCAGCGCCGTGAACACCGACGCCACGATCTTTTCTACGAGCGGAGTGGCGTGTTCCAGATCGCCCGCCAGGAACGCGCGCAGCATCGGAGACCGCACCCGATCCCGCACCGGCAGCAACACCGGACTCGCCGTCCATAGAAGCCACTCGAGCGGGGCCACCACCGGAACGGCCAATACCGAAATGCTCGCCGGGTAGAGGGCGTAAAGCCGGGCGGGCTGGCCGCACTCCGCCAGCGAATGCAGCGGA
>JAPKZA010000019.1 GCA_026394015.1 Acidobacteriota bacterium | reverse complement strand
TATCAATACTTCCCTGTGCGAGCTCTGGGACGACGAAGGGCAGAATTCTATAGGCGTTCCGGCGCTGCTGGCACGCCGCGAAGTGATCGGCGCACAGCTGCCCGCCGCCGCCGTCGCCTTCACGGTTGGCGTTGACGTGCAGGGAGACCGGCTGGAACTGGAGATGGTGGGCTGGGGACGCGGGGAGGAGTCCTGGTCACTGGACTACCGCGTTATCCCTGGCGACACGTTGGGGCCGGAGCCGTGGCGGGAGCTCGACAAGTACCTGGCGAGGGGTTGGACGCATCCGACCTTAGGCGAGGTATTCATCGGCGCGTGCTGCGTTGACTCCGGCTACATCACCCAAACCGTGTTTGAATATGCTCGAGACCGCTACGGCCGCCGCGTCTTCGCCGTCAAGGGCAAGAGCGGGAACTATCCTGTTTGGCCGAAGCGACCGACGCGCCGCCAAGGCGGAAACATGTTCATCATCGGAGTCGATTCGGCAAAGGCGACGCTGATGGGACGGCTACGGATCGGGGAGCCGGGGCCGGGTTATTGCCACTTCCCCACGGATCGCGGCGAGGAGTATTTCGACCAACTGCTTTCCGAAGTGCTGACGACCACGTACCGGAAGGGCCGCCCGCACCGCGAATGGATTCGGCGCAAGGGAACGAGGGCCGAAGCGCTCGACTGCCGAAATTATGCCTACGGCGCTCTGCAAGCCCTTGGCGCACTTGGGTTGAGGTTAGACGCCGAAGCGGATCGAGTAGCGGCGCTGGGGGCCGCTGGCGCTTCCGTGGCGCGGGTGGAAACGCCGGTTTATGCCGTGAGTCGTTCGCGGTTCATGCAGTAGCGATTGATTAAATAGTTTTAACAAATATTTCATGGACAAGCGTCCCTGAAATCGCGTAATCTAGTTTTGAGGGATACGAGTACTTCAACTCCTTCAAATTCGAGGCGCTGGGGCGCACGGCTTTCTCGGTTATCCGACGCGAGCGAATACCTCCCAACTACCGGGCACCATAGATGCCATCGGCAGTAGGGTTATAGGAGTAGTGTGTCTACACTCAGTCAAGCGAATCCCGCTAATCCATTTCTTGGCGCAAAACTGGCGCAAAAGAGGATTCCTATTTACACGGCCGGGAAGTTCATTCTAGGCTACGCCGAAGAAAACCAGATGCGTCTACCGTCCTTCGTAGCGCTGATTGCGAAAGTGGTCATCCGGCAAAAAGACCAAGCCATCACGCGGATATACCTTAAGGCGCTGCCCGGTGAGGTTTACCGGTTTACCGCCGAGGACAATAAGACCTGCGTCAGGGACCGCCTAGGATATCGCTTTCATATGGAGCGGAGTGCCGCCTACAAGCGGTGAGCACCTGCTGAGAGAGTTCACACCATACGTTATGCAGGCCAAAGATTACAACATGTCAACGGAACCAAAATACATTGAGCTAGTCCACTTCGACCTGGAGAAGCTGAAGAACGCAGAGTATTCACACGCCCAAGCATTGGTAGTGACCGGATTGTCTAACGATATCCTTCAGGCTTGGTTCAAGCGCGGCTTTCTTGGCAGCACAGACGCCGAAGCGAACCGCGAAAAACTCAGAGGTCATCGGCGAAGGTACAGCATAATTGACATGCTCCGAATTAGCGTTATGAGTGAACTTTCGGCCTGTGGGATGTCGCTAACCATGGCGGCCATCACTTCAACGCAGCTATTCGTTTTCCTGGTTCAAATGTGGCAGCTCCGTTTAGGGCATGAACGCGTCAATCTTCCGTTCACCACAAGTATCTTTTTCGTTGTGTACGAGATAGACGGCGAAATCAAAGCCGATCTGTACTCGAATTTTGATCTCGGAGAAGGTGCATCGCAGCGTCAGCCGCTTGAAGCGTTTCTCTCAGAACTGGGCAGCACTCGCATATCCCTAATCGACGCCAACAAACTTCTAACCCGGTTCACGCACCGTCTCTTATCCGCAAAGGATCTCTCCAAATGATCAGCCGAATTCAATCCGCCTGGCGTGCGCTAACGACGCCCGCCACTCGAACCGCCGCCTTATGGGACGCCGCCGGGGCAGGCAACCGCTGGGCCAACGCCCCAGCCGTCGCCGCTTCGCCGAACATGCACTGGGACAACCCAGCAATATCCCGCGCTAGGGCTGAACATCAGTACAGGAACGATGCTCTCTGCCGGAAGGTTGTCGAGTCCGTTTGTAACTCCACGGTTGGCGCGAATGGCATTCAGCCGCTTTTCAAAGAACGCGAGTTTCAAGCCGCCTGGAGCGATTGGGCAACCCATTGTGATGCGGAAGGCCGACTGAACTGGGAGGCGTTCCAGTGGCAGGTTCTCCGGGCCGTGGTGATCAGCGGTGAATGCTTTGTGCTTCTATCGATGGACCCCGCCGCCGATGGCATCCCGTTGCGCGTGCAAATCCTTGGGCCGGAGTTTCTAGACACTTCGCGTTCCGACGAATCGACCTATGCGGGAATCCGATACAGCGGTGCGAAGCCGGAAGGTTATTGGTTGTACGAGCGCAACCCAGGAATCAATCGGTTCAATTCGAAATCACGTTACGTTTCAGCCGTCGATTGCTTCCACGTCTTTCGGCCAACCGCGCCCGGTGCCCAACGTGGGCAGAGTTGGCTGTCGCCCGTCCTGCTGCCGTTGAAAGAGGTTCAGGAGTACATGGAGGCCGCCTTGGTCAAGGCGAAGGTGGCCGCGCTCTACGCCGGTTTCATCCGCACCGTTGACGGGGCCAACCCGATTGCCACCAATGGCGTACCGACGCTCGAACCGGGCAGCATGACCCGGCTACTGCCGACTGAGGAAGTCACCTTCTCGGAACCGCCCGACGTTGGAACGTCCTTCGATCCGTTCATCCGAAGCCAACTCCGGCGAATCGCTGCTGGAATAGGAATCCCCTACGAAATCCTTTCCGGCGACAATTCCCAGATCACGTTCGCCAGTGGCCGCCACGGCCTACTGGAGTACAAACGGACCATCGAAGCGGTTCAGTATCTCCTGTTGGTTCCGCGCCTCTGCGAACCGATTCTGGAGCGCTGGGCGAGCCTGGCGGTTGCACTCGGCTTGGCGTCGTCGATGCCAGTGAAGACCCGATGGATCGCCCCCGTTCTGGCCATGCTCGACGAGGGGGCCGAAGTCCGCGCAACGGTCGCAGAGATCCGCAACGGTCTCACCAGCCGCTCGGAGGCTGTAACGAAACGCGGTTGGCGGTCCGAAGAGATTGACGCCGAAATCGCAGCGGACAATGAGCGGGCCGACCGGCTTGGGCTCACTCTCGATTGCGACCCCCGCAAGATCACCCAGCAGGGGCAAGAGCAACAATCGCAAACAACCACGGAGGCGAAATGATCGCTACTGAAGAAATCATCACGAGGGCCGGATCTCTCG
>JAPKZA010000368.1 GCA_026394015.1 Acidobacteriota bacterium | reverse complement strand
GTAATCCCGGCCGCTGAAGCGGTAGGTCAACCGTTCATGGTCAACGCCCAGCAGGTGGAGCACCGTGGCCCAAAGATCGTACACCGTCATCTTATTTTCAACCGCGTAATAGCCGAAATCGTCCGTACTGCCGTGAATGAATCCGCGCTTGACGCCGCCGCCCGCCAGCCAGATGCTGAAGCCGAACGGATTGTGATCCCGGCCGTTGGTGCCCTGGGCAAACGGCGTCCGTCCGAACTCTCCGGCCCAGACGATCAGCGTCTGTTCGAACAATCCGCGCGCCTTCAGATCCTTGATCAACCCGGCGATGGGCTGATCGACCTGCAGAGCCATCTCGGTGTGACCCTCCCGCAGCACCGTGTGCTGGTCCCATGGGTTGCCACTCTGTCCCGGATCGGCGGGCCGCATCAGGCAGGTCAACTCGATGAAGCGAACGCCGCGCTCCACCAGTCTCCGAGCGAGCAGGCATTGTTTGCCGTAAGCCGCTGTCGCCGCGTTGGCCGAGTCCATGCCGTACAAGCGCCTGGTGGCCTCCGACTCGCCGTTGAGTTCCATCAATTCGGGCACGGCGGTCTGCATGCGGTACGCCGTCTCATAGTTGCGAATCGCCGTCTCGACCTGCGGGTCGACCCCGCGGCTCGCGATGAACTGCTGGTCCATCCCCCCCACAAACGCGAGTCGACGCTTCTGCTCGCGGTCCGCCTCCTTGGGCTTGATGTTGCTCAGCGCCTCCGCCGCTTCCGGATAGAGCAACGACGCCTGGTGCTCCGCGGGCAGGAACCCGCTGCCATACATGCCGATGCCGCCGAGGGGCACGCCGCCACTAGCCAGCACAACAAAGCCGGGCAGATTTTGGTTCTCGCTGCCGAGGCCGTAGTTCACCCATGCTCCTGCATTCGGAAAACCGAGAAACGGCTGACCCGTGTGGAGGAAATAGTTGCCTTGCGCATGTTCGTTGGCCGTGCTGGTCATGGAACGGATCAGGCACAGGTCGTCGGCGCACGCGCCGATATGGGGAAACAACTCGCTCACGGGCATGCCGCATTGGCCTTGGTTCCGAAAGCTCCAAGGGCTCGGCATGATGCCTTTCACGTCGTTAAACATCGTTGGCTTCACGGGCATCGGCATGGGCTTACCGGCGTCCACGGTCAGCCGCGGCTTGGGGTCAAAACTGTCGACATGCGATACGCCTCCAGACATGAAGCAGAAGATCACGCTTTTGATTTTCGGCGCGAAGTGCGGCTTCTTCGGGTTGGATTCGGCGGCGAGGCCGGCAAAGGCCGTCAGGCCGAAACCGGTGGAGGTCCGGAGCAGCATCTCACGACGAGTTAGAGTTCTGATCGGCATAGGCGCCTATTGGAGGTAGAGAAATTCCTTGAAGTTGAAAATCGAATGCGCCAGATCCTGCCAGGCCGCCTGGCTGGAAAGCAGCTCCATTCCGTTGGGCTCTGCTTGCGCCAGGTAATCCACGCTCGCGGCTAGCTCCGCCGCCGTCGGCCGTCGACCCAACGCCCGAAGGAACATCCGCTCAATTCGATCCCGGGCTGAGGTGGCCCCATCGGCGACCATCCGGCCCGCCCATTTGGAGGCCTGATCGATCACGAACGGGTCATTCAGCATCGTCAGCGATTGGGCGGGAACGTTCGTTGAATCCCGTTGGCCTCGCGTGCTGGTGGGCTTCGGAGAGTCGAACACTTCGAGAAACGGGTTCTGCGCGTTGCGCTTGATCCGTTGATAAACGCTACGCCGCCGCGCCCCATCCAACGGGCCCACCTTGCCGCCACCCTCGGTCTTTCCCGTGTAGTAAACGTCGATTCCCGGTCCGTAGAGCTTGGCCTCGAGTTCGCCGCTTACAGAAAGAATCGAGTCGCGAATCGACTCTGCCGTAAGCCGTCGCCAGCGCGCGTGTTGCAGCAGGACATTGCCGGAATCGAGGCTCTTCGAGGCGGCCGAGGAAGTCGAACTGAGTTGGTAAACGCTCGACGTAACCATCAAACGGACCATCGCCTTGATCGACCACCCTTCTTCGACAAACCGCGTCGCCAGATAGTCGAGCAGCTCCGGATGCGAAGGCTTCTCGCCATTTTTCCCGAAGTTGTCGACCGTGCCGACAATGCCGCGGCCGAACAGGTGATGCCAGATGCGGTTCACCATCACCCGGGAGGTCAGCGGATTGGCGGCGTTGGCGATCGCGTTGGCCAGCTCCAGCCGCCCGCTCTCCGCACTGCCGCAGGGCTGGCTGCCGAGCGCTTCGAGGAAGCGGCGCGGAACCGTGGCCCCCGGGTTCATGTGGCTGCCGCGTACGAAGAGCGCCTGGTCAAACGAGGTGCCAACCAGCAAGCCCGGCGCCCGTCGCGGCACGGGAATCCGCGACTCCAGCTGACGATACCTTTCGACCATCGCCAGCACACCGGCCGGAACCTGCTTGCTCGAGTTCGGCAGGAGATCGTTGCGGGCGAAGAAGTCCAGGAACGCCGCCTGCCGGGCCGTCAGCTTTCCCGCGATCCAGGCCTCGACGCATTGGCGGAGCACAGCCTGATAGCGATCCGACAATTGAGCCAGGGTGGCCGGGGCGGGGCCGTCCAGCAGCAACTCGGCGGCCACCACCTCTTCTTTCGGCGGCTTATCGCCGTCATGGGAAACGACCTCCGTCACGCCAAAATGCGAGCGGCCGTCGGTCGGTCCCCCGGCTGCCAGCCGGGAACGATCGTCATAAGGCGTCAGTTCGATGTAGGCGTAGGACCCCCGGCGGTATTTGGTGTCGAAGCGGATCCAGCGAAACTGATCGTCGTTCAGGTTCGTCGCGGGGAAAATGCCGCCGTTGCCGAGAGCGTAGTTCTCGACTACGATCCGAGCCGAAGCCACATTCCCGCCCAGGACGCGGAGGCTGATCGAGTCTGACTCGATCTTGAACCGCGGTGAGTGCAGCACGGCGCTGTCCTTGCGAGACCGCAGATGCGAGAAGACCCCCGCTTGGTAGACGCCGTTAATCAGGCGATCCCCATCGGGGAACACGAAAAACTCACCAGCCGGGGTCGGATCGTCCGGCAGCCCATTGCCCGCCCGAAACCACGTCGTGTAATCGGTGCCCTCGTCGAGTTTCCACTTGCGCTGGAACGAGGTTGCGTTGAATCGCCGTCGGTCTTCCAGCTCCTGGCGCAGCTTTCCCGTCGCGCGTTCCCAACCGGCGGCGAAGCTCTCTCCGGCGGCCTGGTCTTTCAACTCCCGCCAGAGCTGTAGCGGCCCATAGTCGGGCTTGGGCGGATCGACGGCCTTCTTTCCCGGTGCGGCGGCCGCGACCGGAGGCGCCGCCAACTCCGCCGACAAGTTCGGTTTCGATCCCAACCAAACTCTTCCGAGTTCTCCGCGCAGTTGTGCTCGCAGCTTCGCCATCTCCTCGCGGCGCGGGCTTTCGTCCGCGGGCGCGTCAATCGCCCGCTGGCCATGCCGCGAACTCGCCAGAATCCCATACAGCGCGTAAAAATCCTTCTGCGAGATGGGGTCGAACTTGTGGTCGTGACAGCGAGCGCAGGAGACCGTCAGGCCTTGAAACGCCTTGGAAATCACGTCAATCTGGTTGTCGACCACTTTGAATTGGTCGTCCAGCGCATCCACCGGGACGTACCCGTATTCCACCATCCGGAAATGAGCCGTGCCGATCACGGATTCGTTCACGTTCTCCTCGCGGTTGATTCGAGGTTGGGCGAGAAGGTCGCCGGCCAGGTGCTCGCGGACGAGTTGATCGTACGGCTCGTTTTGATTGAGTGCGCGGATCAGGTAGTCGCGATAGCGCCATGCGAAGGGAAGATCGAAATCGCCCTGGCTGCCATGAGACTCGGAGTAGCGGACGAGGTCCATCCAATGGCGCGCCCACTGTTCCCCAAAGCGGGGCGACTCGAGTAAGCGATCGACCACTTTCTCATAGGCTTGGGGCGACGGATCGGCCAGGAACCCGGAGACCTCTTCCGGCTTCGGTGGAAGCCCGGTGAGGTCGAAGGTGACGCGGCGAATCAGCGCTGAGCGGTCGGCCGGGGCCGCGGGGGTGAGTTTGGCTTTTTCTAATGCGTTCAACACGAAGAAGTCGACGGGAGTGCGGGGCCAGTCGCGCTGGGAGACGTTCGGTAGGGCCGGCTTGGACACCGGCTGAAAGGCCCAATACTCCTTGGCGCGCTCCGCCATCGACTTAGCGGTCGTGCGGGTAGCAATCTCAGTTGGCCACGCCGCGCCGTTTTCGATCCAAGTCGTGAAGGCCCGAATCTGTTCGGGGCTGAGTTTGCCACCCAAGGGCATTTTCAGCTCCTCGTGGCGGATCGCCCGCAGCAGTAGGCTACCCGCAGGTTGGCCTGGGACGAGGGACGGGCCGCGCGCGCCGCCCTTGAGAAGAGCGGCCCGGGAATCAACCCGGAGCCCGGAATGCTCGGTGGTAGGTCCATGGCAACCTTGGCACTTTTCCACCAATACGGGCCGGACGTTCTTTTCGAAGAATTCGAGGTCGGGGGACTGTCCCCATGCGCCGACTGCCAGACAGAAGGGCAGGAAAAACAACGGACTCGTGGGTGCCGGCATCTGCCAAAGGCTATCATCTTTAGACTTCCCGCGAGGTCTGTCGCAATGCGCGTCGTGAGAACGCCGACATAGCGAGAGACGTTGGCTTCAGGAACGTCGATCACCCACGCAAGCTCGATGGGTTAGTTGGAGCGGTAGATGGGATTCGAACCCACGACGTCCAGCTTGAGAAAATGCCCGTAGATTGAAAACAAAGAAATAAGCCGTCTATGGCGTTGGATTCAGGCCCAATAGATTCAGAAACTTCCGTCACCGCACTCTCGAAGCGACCCTTAATGGAGTGAATCTGGAGTGACGGGATGGTCGGGGCCGCGCGGGAATACCGCTCAACCGCGCACACGTAGGTCAAAGATGTTAAGGTAAGTGTTTTCCCATAATGTTCGGTATCGATCTCTTTTCCGGCGCTGGCGGGATGTCGCTGGGAGCAACACTCGCCGGGGTTAAGGTCTTGTGTGCGGTAGAGTCAAACCGTCACGCCTGCCTAACTTACGCCTTTAATCACCATGGCACGGAAGTGCTGCACAGACGAGTGGAAGAAGTAGTCAGGTCAGACTTCAAGTCGTTGCGTAATCGCCGTCATCGGCTCATCGTTTTCGGTGGGCCTCCGTGCCAAGGCTTCTCAACTTCGAACCAACGCACACGGACTCCGGCGAACCCGCAGAACTGGTTGTTTCTGGAATTCATCAGAATTGTGCGGCTCACACAACCTGAATGGATTGTCTTTGAGAATGTAATCGGCATCACCCAAACTGCTAAGGGGCAATTCCTTTCTACCGTCCGGTCAGCCCTAGCCGATGCAGGCTATGTGACAACACAACTCGCGCTAAATGCGGCAGACTTCGGCGTGCCGCAACGTCGAACACGAATCTTTTTCTCCGCACTCCTGCTCAGTCACTGTCGGAGAAGCAATCGCTGATCTTCCGGTACTCTTCAACGGGGCAAGTGTCAGTGAGCTGCCCTATGGGAGTATCCCGCCTTCCACGTACGCGCAGCAACTACGCGGTACGCTTAAAGTCTCCGCGAATCATCTAGTGACCAATAATCAGCCGAACGTTGTGCGACGGTATCCTTATGTGCCACAGGGGGGGAATTGGGAGAATATCCCGTTGCATCTGATGGAAAATTATGCAAATCGTACACGCTGCCACGAATGGATCTACCGTCGGCTCTGTGAAAGCGAACCGTCCGTGGTGATTGGGAACTACAGAAAGAACATGCTGATCCATCCCACTCGTGTCCAAATTAGCTCAAGTGCTTGGGGGGTGATGCCCTGTTAGGGTAGAAAGGAGTTCCAGCAAGAACGATCCTACCCAAGCGAGGCTACACCCCCTGTCACGAGTATCCAGCATTTTCAGTCAGATTCTCCAG
>JAPKZA010000494.1 GCA_026394015.1 Acidobacteriota bacterium | reverse complement strand
TGTGATTAAGGACGAGTTAACGCCGGCGGAGATCGCATTCGTTGCGAGCCACAACGATCCGGATACGTTTCCGGAGTTGGAGTTGCTGCATATGCAGCATCGGCTGTACCCGAGGGACAATTTGTTGGCCCATGTGATCGGGTACGTGGGCGAAGTGACGGAGGCGGAGCTTGATTTGCCTGATTTCGCCAAGTACAACCAAGGCGACGTGATTGGGAAGGCGGGGATTGAGCGGCAGTATAACGAAATCCTGATGGGGACCGACGGCGAGCGGCAGGTGGTGGTGGATTCGAAGGGGAACGAGCGGGAAGTGATTGGGTATAAGGACGCGATTCCGGGGCGGAGTTTGCAGTTGACGGTGGATTTGGAATTACAGATTGTGGCGGAGTTGGCGATGGAAGGGCGTCGGGGGGCGGTGGTGGCGTTGGACGTGCGGTCGGGCGAGGTGCTGGCTATGGTGAGCCGTCCGGCGTATGACCCGAACAAGTTTGCGGGGCGGATTCGGCGGAAGGATTGGGACGAGATCATCTTGAACCCGGATAAGCCGATGTTTAATCGGGCGATTCAATCGAACTTTGCGCCGGGGTCGACGTTTAAGCCGCTGGTGGCTTTGGCGGCGTTGGAGGCGGGGGTGATCGATGATAAGACAACGTTTAATTGCACGGGCAGCATGTCCTTTTATGGCCGTCCGTGGGGTTGCCATCAACGGAAGGGGCATGGGCGGGTGAACTTGCAGCGGGCGCTGGAGCAGAGCTGCGATATTTTTTTTTACAATACGGCGAACCTGTTGGGGATCGATAAATTGTTTGAGTACGGCGACCAGCTGGGGCTGGGGAAGGAGACGGGGATTGACCTGCCGTTTGAAGGCAAGGGGCTGATGCCGTCGTCGAAATGGAAGGCGCGGACGCTGCGGCAGAAGTGGATGGGCGGGGATACGGTGAACGTGGGGATTGGGCAGGGATATGTGAACGTGACGCCGATTCAGTTGGCGCTGATGATTGGGGGGATCGCGAACGGGGGGATTTGGAATCGGCCGCATTTGGTGAACGATCCGAATCGGCGAGAGACGCATACGATGGCGATTAATCCGGTGAATACCGGGAGTGTGATTTACGGGATGTATGGCGTGGTGAACCTGGGCGGGACGGGTGGGTCGGCGCGGTTGCCGGGGGCGAAGGCGCGGGGATCGACGATTGCGAAGGATTTGCGGGACAACGCCTGGTTTGTGGGCTTTGCGCCCCGGACGAATCCGGAGATTGTGGTGGCGGCGTTGTTTGAAAACGGCGAGCATGGGCCGCTGGCGGCGCCGATTGTGCGGGATGTTTTAAAAGTATATTTCGATAAGAAATCCCGGAAAGTAACGCGGACGCCAACGCTGGCGATGGCACCGTTGGGGCAGAAAGGGTTTGCGGTGAACTGATGGGATCCTATCGGACACTGCGGGACCTGGATTGGGCGTTGTTGATTTTATCGTTGCTGATTTGTGGCTTGGGGGTTTTGCAAATTTTCAGTGCGACTCAGGGCACGAAGTGGCAGAATGCATGGTGGAAGCAGGTGGTTTGGGTATTGGCGGGACTGCTGTTGATGTGGCTGATCAGTTCGATTGATTACCACACTTTATTGGGGCAGGTTCCGGTGCTGTACGCGGGTATGGTGGTTCTACTGCTGCTGACGTTCGTGGTTGGGAGTAAAATTTTTGGAGCGAGGCGTTGGATAGCACTTCCAGGGGGTGTACTCCTGCAGGTCTCGGAATTCGCTAAGATTGTTATAGTCCTTATGGTGGCTCGATTTCTGACCGAGCTGAAGACAGAGGCCATTCACTGGCGAGATCTGTTGAAGCTGGTTGGTTTAGTCGGGTTGCCGATGTTGTTGGTCATGAAACAGCCGGATTTGGGCACTTCACTCACGTATTTACCGATTCTCGCGACAGGCATCTTCCTGGCGGGTTTGCGGTGGCAGTACGCCTTGAGCATTGGCGTGCTAGCGATGTTGTTGATTCCGTCGAGTTGGTTTCTTTTAAAGGATTATCAGAAGAGCCGTATCGAAACGTTCCTCGATCCCAGCCGGGACCCGAAAGGGGAAGGCTACCAGATCATCCAGTCCAAGATTGCGATTGGGAACGGCGGCATGTGGGGCAGAGGGGTGACCAAGGGGACGCAGACAAAGCTGCAGTTTCTCCCGGTCCCTCACACGGATTTCATCTTCTCGGCATTTGCGGAGGAGCACGGATTCGTCGGCGTAGTCGTCGTCTTAGGGTTGTATTTTTTATTGTTGATGCAAATTGTGCAGAATGCGCAGACCTCGCCTGACCGCGCGGGGATGTATATCTGCATGGGAGTGTGCTCCTTGTTGTTATTTCACTTGCTGGTGAACGTCGGTATG
The DNA here is from genome assembly GCA_026394015.1 of Acidobacteriota bacterium. Lineage (GTDB taxonomy): Bacteria > Acidobacteriota > Terriglobia > Bryobacterales > Bryobacteraceae. Next base: position 24,323 of record JAPKZA010000494.1, on the reverse strand, counting down.
GTTGTGGGAAAGATGCCTGTCACGGGCATTCCGCTCCCGTTCATGAGTAGCGGCGGATCTGGCATGTTGAGCGTTTTTATGATGTTGGGGCTCGTGCACAATGTGCGGCTCCGGCGTTTTGTGAATTGAAGAATCGAACTGGAAGCAGCGGCAATCGCAGCTCCGGCGTAGAGGACCGATCAAGATCAAAATTGGGATTCGATTTCCCGCCGATGCCGGCTCAGTAGCCGCTCGTGCGACATTCTTGCCCTTCTTTCGCCGTACCGATAGGCCGCATGCTCCACGAGGAGAGTAGGCGATGAGTAAAGAGTTAGTTATATCGTCGAACCGCCACGAAACGAAAGTGGCGATTTTAGAGGACGATCAGTTAGTAGAACTTTATTTTCAGCGGGCGAACGAGTATTCGCTGGCGGGAAGTATCCATAAGGGCCGCGTGACGCGCGTGCTCCCGGGTATGCAATCGGCGTTTGTGGACGTCGGTTTGGGGCGGGACACGTTTTTGTGCGTGACTGACTTTTTCGAGGAGCATCACGATGACCTCGACAAAGTTGGCGGCGACGAGCGACCGCCCGAACGGGTTTCAGAACGACCTGTGGAGCGCTCTGCCGACTCCGGGCGTGACCGGGACCGGGATAGAGGACGGAGCGGTCGGGACCGGGATCGGGATCGCGGGTCGCGTCCTCCGTTGCCGGTCGCGGCACCGATAGCGGCGGTGTTGGCTGCTCCTTCCAACGAAGAGGCACCGGCAGAGGAAGCCGCCGGAGAGGCGGCGGTCGTAGACGGCAACGTGGCTGGTGACGAGGCGGCGCGCGAGAGAGATCGGCGAGGTCGGCGAGGACGTCGGCGGGGACGCCGGGAGCGCGGGGGCGGGAATTTGCCGGACTCGAAGTACGCCAGTGCCGATGATAACGACGCTGAAGCGGTGGGATCGGGCGATGCGGAGCCGGAAGTTGTGGTTGCCCCGCCGGTGGTCGCCGCGGCGCCGGTTCGCGTGGAGCCGACCGGATCGATCTGGGCGGCGCCGATTGTGGAATCGATTATTTTGCCGGGCGAGTCGCTGGCCAAGTATCGGCGTCAGCCGGTGCCGCCCGTGATTCAGCATGAAGCGGTGGTGGAGCCAGTCGCGGCCAAGGTTGAAAACGAAGCGGTGGTGGAGCAGGTGTTGGCTCAGGTGGAGGCCGCAGTGCCCGAGCCGCCGCCGATGCCGGAGCCGCCTCCGGTGGTGGTCGTGGTTGCGGCACCAGTGCCCGAGCCCGAGCCGGAGCCGGAAATTGTGGCGGTGGTGGAAGCCGCCGTTCCGCCAGTTGTTGAGCCGGTTGTTGAGACAGTTGTCGATCCAGTCGCCGAGGCTGTCGTTGCACCAGTTGCCGAGCCGACCATCGAAGTGGCCCACAGCGTAGAAGAAGACCTGGAGGCTGACGAAGAGGAAGCGATCGAGGAGGCTCGGGAAGAGCTCGAGATCGACCAGCACGTTGACCATGAGCAGGAAGAAGACGAGATTGACGCGGCGCAGGCGGCGGCCGAAGCGGCGGTAGCGGCTGAGGATGGGGCAGAAGTTTCTGCGTCCGCAGAAGAAGACGACGGCGACGACGAGGGCGAAGAGGAAGGCGGAGAGCCGAGCGAAGAGGGCCCGGAGCCGGCACGGCAACCGCAGAGTTTGACGGCGGCGTTGCGGGATCGGGATCGGAACTCGCGCTTCCAGGCGAGAGGTCGGCGCACGCGGGGTCGGCGTCGCGGTCCGCGGGAGCGGGGCAATGAGATCGACGGACCGCCGGCGGTAGCTGCGACCGGTGAGCCGGCGCCTCCTCCGGTTGTGAATGTGGCTGCTCCGGAAGTCCGGGAGCGGTCGAGCGAACGACCTCCGGATCGGGATCGGGACCGGGGCCGGGATCGTGACCGCGGTCGGGATCGCGATCGCGACCGGGAACGGAGCGCCGAAGGGAACTCGGAAAGCGGAGCGGAGCGGGAGCGTCGGGATCGTCCTCCGTTGCCGCAGATCACCGATCTGTTGAAGCCGGGCCAGGAGATTCTGGTTCAGATTTCGAAGGAGCCGATTGGCGCGAAGGGAGCACGGATCACCTCGCACATTGCGCTGCCGGGCCGGTTCTGCGTGTACATGCCGACGACCGATCACAACGGCGTGAGCCGGAAGATTGCGTCGGACGAAGAGCGGTTGCGGTTGAAACGGATTTTGCAGACGCATCGCACGGGCATGCCGGGTGGTTTCATTATCCGGACGGCGGGCGAGGGGCAGAGCGAGGAAGAGATCGCGGCCGACATGAACTTCCTCTACAACCTTTGGCTGGACATTCGGTCGAAGGCGGAGAAGCGGCCGGCACCATTGCTTGTGCATCACGACCTGGACATCGTGCAGCGGACCCTGCGGGATCAACTGACGACGGACTACAAAACGATCTGGCTCGACAACGAAGAGTTGTACGAGAGCACGGTGAATTTTGTGCAGCGGTTCCAGCCGGCGCTGGTCAACAAAGTGAAGTTGTGGACGCGGCCGGTGCCGATCTTCGACACCTTCAATATTACGGCGGAGTTGGAGAAGGCTTTGCGGCCGAAGGTATGGCTGAAGTCGGGTGGTTACATTGTGATCAACCAGACCGAGGCGTTAGTCGCGATTGATATCAACACGGGTAAGTACGTCGGTAAGTCGAACCGGTTGGAAGATACGATCGTTAAGACCAACACGGAGGCCGTGAAAGAGATCGTGCGGCAGATCCGGTTGCGCGATCTGGGCGGGATTATCGTCGTCGACTTCATCGACATGGATGAGCGCAAGAACCGGCAGAAGGTGATGCAGGTGCTGGAAGAAGCCATGATGGTGGATCGGGCACCGTATAAGATTCTGCAGTTCAACGACTTTGGGCTGGTGGCGATTACCCGGAAACGGGTGAAGCAGTCGCTGGAACGGACGCTGTGTATGCCGTGCGTGTATTGCGAAGGCGCGGGAACCGTGAAGAGCGTGCAGACGGTGATCGGCGAGATTCTGGCCGAGTCGCAGAAACTGGCGCGGGCGGTGGACGGCAAAGAGGTGATGCTGCGAGTGCATCCCGAGGTGGCGAAGGTGCTGAAATCGCACAAGAACCAGTACCTCGAGGAGCTTGAGGGCATCTTCGGCCGGCCGGTGCTCGTGAAGGGCGACGCAGCGGTCCATATTGAAAAATACGATCTGGGCTAATGGACCGACTGATCGCAGTAATGGTGAGTTGCGCGGCGCTGGGGCTTGGCCAGGACCTAACGGTTCGGAGCGAGTTCCAGCGCCCGGGTTTGGATGGAGAGGTGGTGGCGGCCGACCAGTCGGGTCGGTCGCGGGAAATTCTATCTCCCGCCGTGGCGCGGAACGGGTATACGTCGTACTTCCTGACCGTCCGGGTGCCGGCGGGGGTGGAGTGGTATTTGGAAGTTGGACAGAATCCGGACAATGCGGCGCGGGCCGTGTTGTATCAAGTGAGTCATGACGGGGCGGGGTTGCCGGACCAATTGACTAAGGTCGAGATGCCGGTGAAGGGAAAGGCGGAGAAGGCCGAGGTTCGGAGTTACTGGCTGGACTTATGGTTGGACGCCGCGGCGCCGGTGCGTCGGATCAAGATTGAGCCGCAGGTGTGGATGGGGGATCGGTGGATTGTGTACCCGATGGAATTTCGGGTGCAGGCGGCGACGGTACCGGCGTTTACGCCGCGATTCTGGGGGCATGCGGACGTGGCGACGCGGGCGGATGCGGTGATGATCAGCGGTTGGCGGGATTATTTGTGTCGGCAGTTGCCGGCGCAAGCGAAGGCGGAGACGGCGACAACGGTGCGGCTGTTGCAGCATCGGAATGTGCTGCAGGACGTCGCGCTCGCCAAGAAGTTGGGCAAGGCTTCGGCGGAAGGGGCGTTGCGGGCGGGCGGGGTGGCGCTGGGAACGGAAGGCTGGTGCGCGGCCCCGGTCGAAAGCTGGCAGAAAGATTTGCCGGTGGAATGGTACCTGCGGGCGCGTGACTTCTTGTACCGGAACGCGGTAAACTGAAAGTTCAATTTGCGGAGAGATGGCCGAGTGGTTTAAGGCGCACGCCTGGAAAGCGTGTGTACTCGAAAGGGTACCGAGGGTTCGAATCCCTCTTTCTCCGCCATTCCTTTAGAACTAAAACGTGTAGCGGAGCGAGAATTGCAGCATCCGCGCGGTATCGTCGAGGCGACTGGCTCCGACGAAGTTGAAAGGATTATAGGTGCTCGTGATGCGGCCGAAGGCCAGGCTTTTTGTAGATGCCGGCGTCCCAGTTGGCCATGCCCTGGCCGAAGAACGTGTTGCGGCCGAGCGAATCTTTGCCGCTGCCGCCGGGATCGAAAACGCGCTGGCCGATGGGTGTCGCGACGGTGGGGAAGAAGCCGCTGAGGGGAAGCTGTTCGATGCTGTAGGGCTGGCCGGTGGCCGGGTTGGTGCGGCCGTTGTCGACGCTGGCTCCATAGAGCGCCTGGTTCAATAGTATGGGGCGGTCGTTGGCAACCCCGTCGGCGTTGACGTCGTAGCCGGCGGTGACGGTGAATGGATTGCCGGTGGCGTAGGTGTGATTGCCGCTGAGGGTCCAGCCGCCGAGGAGTTTGCTCTTTTTGAAGAAGGGCAGGGTGTAGCCGTAATTGAAATTGACGCGATGGGCTTGGTGGAAATCGCTTAAGCCGCGTTGGCTCTTGGCGCTGTCGAACTCGGTGATCGTAACTCCGGCCGTATAATCGCTGCCGGTGTCGATGGACTTACTCCAAGCATAGTTGATCATCCAGTGGAGCCCTTTCTTGTAGCGCTGGCGGGCGGTGACGCGGAGGGCGTTATAGTAACTCCAGCTTCCGTTATGGATGTAGGTGATGGTGGAATACTGGGGGTCCGGGCGGCGGCGGTTGGTCCAGGGCTGGGCGAGGGAGATGAAGCCCGGGGCGGGGCGGGCGTTGCCGAGGTCGGGATCGATTTTGTCGTACATAATGCCATCGGAACCGAGGAAGGGGAAGCGGGCGCGGTTGAGATTCGCGTTTTGGATAAGGCCGATGCCGCGGGTGCGGTTGTAGCCGACGGAGACGACAATGTCCTTGGAGACCGTGCGGTCGAGGGTGAAGTTGAACTGCTGAATGTTGGGCATGCCGAGATTGGGGGCGATGCGGGCGATGGAGAGGCCGGTGGGGTTGAAGGTGGTGGGCGAGTAGACATAGCCGCCGGAGGGATCGGCGACGTTGAAGGTGGGGTCGAAGCTGCGGAGGATGCCTTGGGGGGGCAGGGAACGGAGTGAGGCGCCGGACTGGGAGAAGATGCTTTGGAAGATGCGGGTGTGGAAGATGCCGAAGCCGCCGCGGACGGAGAGGCGTCCGCGGTCAAAGGCCGGGGTCCAGGCAAAGCCGAAGCGGGGTTCGTGGCCGTTTTTGAAATCGTCGTAATTGTAATTGACGCGGTTGTTGATTTCGTTGGGTTTGCGAACGTACTCGTAACGGTAGCCTAAGTTGATCGTGAGATTCGGGCGGAGTTTCCAATCGTCCTGGAAGTATAAGTTGGCTTCGGACATGCGGTTCTGCGTGAAGAAGTTTCCGTACCCCTTCTGATAACTCGGGATGTAACCGCGGAGGAAGTTTTCCCAGCCGTCGTAGAAGGATGCCTGGCCGCGGATGCCGGTGACGGTGAAGTTATACAGGCCGCGGGAGTTGTTGTCGGCGAGGTCGTCGAGTTTGGCGCGGCGGTAATCGATGCCGGTGCGGAGGGAGTGTTTACCGCGGATGTGGGAGAGGTTGTAGTTGAACTGGTAGTCGGTCTGGAAACGGTTGATGGGGAAGGCGCCGGCGGAGCCGAGGGTGGTCGTCGTGAAGGCGGTGGGGTTGGTGATGCGTACGATAGGGGTATCGTTGCCGCTGGAGATATCGACGAGCGTGGTGCGCAGGCCGAGTCCGAAGCGGAATTCGCCGGATGTGGAGGGCGAAAAGATTTGGGTGGCGGTGAAGCCGACGTTTTGCTGACGATTGTTCTGGACGGCGGCTTCGCCGTCGATGAGTTGGCCGGGCTTGCGGCGTTGGCGGCTGTATTGGTAGCGGAGGGCGTAGAAGTGGCGGGGGCTGGCGGCGTAGTCGAGCTTGCCGGCGTAGTCTTGGTCGGGGAAAGAGCTGGCCACTTGCTGGGTAAGGCAGGTGGCGCAGAAGTTAGGGTTGTTGGCGACTTTAGGGAAGCGCGCGAGCAGGGATTCCAGGAAGGCTTTGTCGGCGGCGAGGTTGGGATGATCGTCTGGGTTAAGGCAGAGTCGGCAGTCGCCGACCTGGATGCGGGTGCCGGCGGGAAAGAGCCAGCGGGTTTGGGTGGAGTGGGCTTTGAGTTCTGTGCGTTCGAAGGAGTGGAACAGGAAGAGCTTGTTCTTGAGGATGGGAGCGCCGACGGTGTAGCCGAATTGGTTGCGGCGGTAGGGGGCGCGGGGGACGACGGGGGAGCCATCGGGGCGGGAGCCGGCGGAGTTATTGAAGAACCCGTTGGAGTTGATGACCTGGTTTTGAAAGAAATTGTAGGTGTCGCCGTGGATGCGGTTGGTGCCGGATTTGGTTTGGATTAAGACGGCGGTGCCGCCGCGGCCGAATTCGGCGGAGAAGGCGTTCGAGAGGACGACGAATTCCTTGATGGCGGAGATGTTGACGTTTTGGCGGGACATGCCTTCGGAGGAGTCGTCGTTGTTGACGCCGTCGATTTGGAAGGAGGCGGAGCGGGAGCCGGTGCCGTTGAAGGAGACGTAGGAGCCGGAGGAAAGTGTGGGGTTATTGACGCCGGAGTAGGAGCCGGAGGACTGGAAGCCGGGCATCATTTCAACAAGAGAAAGGAAGTTGCGCGAGGAGAGGGGGCGGTCTTCGATCGTCTTTTCATCGAGGGAGGATTTTTGTTCGCCGCGGGTCATTTCGATGAGGGAGGCGTCGGATTCGACGGTGAGGGTGGTGGAGACGGTGGCGGGGGCGAGTTTGAAATCGGCGACGCGGGTGGAAGAGAGTTCGATTTGGGCGCTGCGTTGGACGGAGCCGAAGCCGGCGGCTTCGGCGGTGACTTGCCAGTTGCCGAGCGAGAGGAAGGACAGGAGATAGTAGCCGGACTGGTTGGAGACGGACTCGCGGAGGGTGCCGGAGTCGGCATTGCGGGCGGTGAGTTTGACGCCGGCGATGGGGGCGCCAGAAGTGTCGACGATGTGGCCTTCGAGTTGGCCGGTAACTGTTTGGGCGCCGAGGGGGACGTTAAGGAGCAGGACGAGCGCCCAGCGAGAGGTCATTGTAGGATGGTAACTCGACTTATGCGAGAAAACCATCGGATTCTAGATCAGCTGCGGCGGGCGGTGTATGGGGACGCATGGCATGGGGATGCGTTGTTTGAAGTGCTCCACGGAGTAAGTGCGGCGGAGGCCAAGGCGAAGGTGGGTGGGGTGGGGCATTCGATTGAGGAGTTGACCTTGCATGTGGCGGCGTGGCTGGAAGCGGCGGAGCGGCGGATCGGGGGCGACCCGGCTGTTTTATTGGGAGAGGCGGATTGGCCGGTGGGAGGGGATTGGGAAGCGGCGAAGGAGCGGGCGAGGGTGGCGGCCGAGCGATTACTGGACGTGGTGGAGAAGGCTGATTTGGACGCCGCGGTGCCGGGAAAGGCTTATGATAACTACCACTTGCTGCACGGGGTGATCCAGCATACGCTGTATCACGCGGGGCAGATCGCGGTGCAAAAGCGAAGTCCGGAAGGCCTGCTCCGGCACGCGATTGCGGCGGTGCGATATCGGGCGGGGAAGGCGTTGGCGGGGGTACCGCCGGAGTTTGGGACCTTCGCGGCGGGCGCGGGGGTGAAGACGCCAGAGGAGCTTGTCGCGCATTTGGCGGAGCTGTTTGCTTGGGTGCTGGAGTTGGCGAACGGAACGGGCCGGTGGAGGCGGTTCGAGGTGTTGGGGTGGGAGGCGGACGTGGCGCGATTCTGGACCGCGCTAGCGGCGGTGGAGGAATTTGAAGGGCGATTGGCGCCGGCGGAGCGGTTGCTGCAGGGGCCGGTGGCCGATGCATTGACGCATGTGGGGCAGTTGGGACTGCTGCGCCGACTGGCGGGGTATCCGATGACGTCGGAGAACTATTTCGCGGCGACGATTCCGGAGGCGAAGAAGGACTGAAGCACTTCCGGATCGAACTGGGTGCCGGAGGCGTCGCTGAGAATTTTGCGGGCGATGTCTTCGGGTAGGCGGGTGCGGTAGGGCCGGTCGGTAGTCATGGCGTCGTAGGTGTCGACGATGCGGACGATGCGGGCGTCGAGCGGGATATCGACTCCGGCGAGGCCGTTGGGATAGCCGGAGCCATCGTGGTTTTCGTGGTGAAGACCGACGATGGAGAGGTAGTCGACGAAGACCCCGGTGCGTTTCAGAATGCGGACGCCGATCGCGGGATGGGTTTCGATGATGGCTCGTTCGGGATCGGAGAGGAGGCCGTCTTTGAGGAGGATGGCATCGGGGATACCGACTTTGCCGATGTCGTGAAGGAGGGCGCCGATGCGGATTCGTTCGACTTCATCTTCAAAGAGACCGCATTCGCGGGCGAGGTCGCGGGAGTAGTTGCTGACGCGTCGGCTGTGGCCGGCGGTGTACCGATCGCGCGATTCGAGGGCCTCGGCCAGGGTTTCGAGGATTTCGAGGCACGTTTGTTCGAGGGCCCAACGGGCGGTGGCGGAGGCGGCGGCGGAGCGTTCGAGGGCGTCAGTGAGAACGTCGAGTTCAGGCCAGCCGGCCGGGGGCACTTCGAGGATGACGAGTCGACCGTCTGCTTCGCTCGCTTGGCAAGCTGCCGTTAGGCGATCAAGCGTACTGAGAACACGACGTGGAACGCGCACCAATTTACATATCGGGCGTTGTAACCCAGTTCTTAGGGGATGATAGGGTACAATCGTCAAATATGTTTAAAGGCCTGGAACACACGGCGATCGCCTCGCCCAACCCCCAGCGGCTCGCCGAGTGGTACCGCGACCATTTGGAATTCCGCATCAACTTCGAATACGCGGGGAACTACTTCGTGCGGGCCTCGAACGGCTCGATGCTGGAAATCATTCCGAGCGAGGGCGAGCGCCCGTCGAACAAGATGAAGGACGAGGGCATTCGGCACTTGGCGATTGACGTCGAAGACTTCGACGCCGGTTTGGCGGTGCTGCAGGGCCTGAAGGTGAATTTCCTGGGCGAGCCGTTTTCCAATCAGGGCAATCGTCTGGTGTTCTTCACCGACTGTGATGGGAACATTCTCCATCTGATTGCGCGCCCGGCGCCGCTTCCGTAGCGTTCAACGGACGCCGACTTGCTCGACAAGGTTTTCAAGGCCTTCTCTTACCCCCAGTTCCGCAACATGTGGCTGGGGGCCTGCACCTCGTCCATTGGGACCTGGATGCAGCAGGTCGCGCAGAGTTGGCTGGTTTACCAGCTTTCGGATTCGCCGCAGCTTCTCGCCCTGGACGTGTTCCTGGGCGAGATTCCTATTTTCCTGCTCTCACTGGTGGGTGGGGTGACGGCGGACCGCTTTGACCGGCGGAAGATTGTGCTGGCGTCGCAGATTGTGCAGTTGAGTTGTGCGTTCACGATTACCGGGCTGCTGTATTTCAGCCTGATTCAGATCTGGCACATCCTTACGATTTCCTTCATCGTGGGCTGCGCGCAGGCGTTCGGCGGGCCGGCCTACCAGGCGCTGGTGCCGTCCCTGGTGGCGAAAGAAGACCTGCCGAATGCGATTGCGCTGAACTCGATTCAGTTCAACTTGGCACGCGTGATTGGCCCGGCGCTGAGCGGAATCGCGATGGCGAGTTTAGGGCCGATCTGGTGTTTCGGGTTGAACGGGCTGAGTTACTTTGCCGTGATTGCGTCGTTGCTCTCGCTGCCGAAGCGGCTGCCGGTGGTGCCGAAGGGGGAGAGCCCATTCGAATCGATGAAGCTGGGGATCAACTTCGTGAGGCATCGGGAATCGATGGTGCCGCTGGTTGGCCTTGGTTTTTTGATGACGTTTTTCGGACTTTCGGCGATGACGTTTCTGCCTGTCGTGGCCCGGGATACGTTGAAGTTGAGCGCGAATGGGTACTCGCAGTTGATGTCGATTTCGGGGGTGGGGTCGGTGTGCGGGGCGCTGATTGTAGCGGCGTCGGGTAACATGAAGCGAAAGGGCGGAGTAGCGATGTCACTGCTGATTGTTTTGGGACTGCTCAACATTGGCTTTGCGTATTCGACGAATTTTTGGCTCAGCGCGGCGATCTTCTTCGTTTCGGGTGGGTGCCTCATCGCCTCCTTTGCGCTAGTGATGAGCTTGGTGCAGATGCGGACGGAAGACCACATGCGGGGGCGGGTGATGAGCGTTTACAACGTTTTCTTTCGGGGCGGGCGACCGATGGGGAGCTTGTTGACCGGGCAAATGATCACGTTGGTGGCGGTACCGAATGCTTTAGCAATCAATGGGGCGCTGCTGGCGGTGATTGGAATCTCGTTTTTACTTTGGCAACGGAAGCTGGCGACGCAGTGATGTTGGATAATGAGTCAGATGCGACTCTTACTGGGATTGATCGTTAGCGCGGCTGTCGGGATGGCCGGGGACCTGGAATTGGCGCGGGATCGGCAGGACCGGGCGGCGCTGGCGAAGTTGGCCACAGGGTCGCCGTATCAGGTGGCGCTGGCGCAATCGTACCTTTCCGAGGTGGCGCTGGAGTTGCGCGACAAGCGGGAGGCTCGGGTGGCGGCCGAGGCGGGGATCAAGGCTGCGCAGGCGGCCCTGCAGGCGGAGCCGAACAAGGCGGAGTATCACCGGTTGTTGGGGACTCTGTGCGGGCAGGTGATCCCGGCCGATCCGTTGGCCGGGATGCAGCATGGCAAGTGCGCCAAGCAAGAGATTGAAAAGGCGCTGCAGTTAGACCCGAAATCGGCGCTGGCGTGGGTGTCGAGCGGCGTGGGTAAGTACTACTTGCCGCCGTTTCTGGGCGGGGGCATTGAGTTATCGCTGAAGGACTTTGAGAAGGCCTCGAGCTTAGAGCCGAAGTTAGCCGAGGCGTGGTTGTGGATCGGCCTGGCGCATCGGAAGGCGGGGCGTAACGGGCAGGCGCGGACGGCCTTGCAGAAGGCGATGGCGCTGAATCCGCAGCGGATGTGGATCAAGCAGCAATTGGAGAAAACCCCGACGACATGATGCTGCGCTTCGCCGTGTTGGCGGCGTTTACGTTGCTTGGATTCTTCGTGTTTCCCGGGCATACCTACTTACAATCGGATACGCATATCTATCTTCCGATGATGGAGCGGATTGCGAATCCGGCGTTGTTGGGCAATGACATTATCGCGACGCATCCGCATCTACGGTATACGGTTTACGATGAGATCGCCGGTGGGGTGAAGCATTGGACGGGTAGCGATTTTGAACCGATCCTGGCTGGGCTACAGTTGGCGGCCCGGTTTGTAGGCTTGTACGGGGTCTTCCTGCTGGCGACGGCGGCGGGACTGGAGACCGGGGCGGGGCTGTTTCTGGCCGGTCTGTTCGGGCTGGGGGCGTTGATCATCGGGCCGGCGGTGCTGACGGTGGAGTATGAGCCGATTCCGCGCGGGATGGCGATGCCGCTGCTGTTACTGGCGATGGGGATGGCGGGGCATGGGCGGTGGATCGGGAGTGGGGTAGCCCTGGGGGCGGCATTCTTGTTGCATCCGCCGACGGTTTGGCCGGTGTGGCTCGTGTTGGGCGGGTACGCCCTTTGGCGGGGCAGGGGAGCGGCGGGGGGAATGGTGGGCGGGGTGCTCGTGTTGTGGCTGGCGTCGAAGTTTCAGGTAGGCGAGACCGAACGGCAGGCGTTCTGGGTGACGGTGCCGCCGGATTTGGAAGCGCTACAGCGGATGCGGGCGTCGTATGTCTGGGTGGGGATGTGGCAGGGGGTATGGTGGGTTCATCACGCGGTGCTGCTGACGGTGGCGGTGGGGGCGTGGTGGCGGATTCGGGGGGGCCTGAACGACGCGATGCGGGTGATGTTACTCGGGTTGCCGGTGGTGGGCGCGTTGAGTGCGGGGATGAGTTACTTGTTGCTCGACTTAGGGAAGTGGATTGTAGTGCCGCAGGTGCAGCCGGCGCGAGCGTTGCTGTGGGTGACGATGGGGGCGGTGTTAAACGGAGGGATCGCGGCGGCGCGGGCGGCGCGGTGGGGGGAGCGGTTTGGGTGGCTGGTGGCTCCGTTCGCGTTGCCGGGTTTGGGGGTATGGTGGATTGGGGGAGCGCTGGCGGGAGCGGGGGCGAGTTGTATCCGCAACCGATGGGCGTGGGCTTTGATTCCGGTGGCGGTGCTGGCGTATCCGTATGCGGGCGGGGTGCGGAACTATCCGAATTTGCACACGGCGGACTTGGGGGAGTTGAGCGCTTGGGCGCGGACGAACACCCCGGAGGCGGCGGTGTTTCACTTTCCGGACGCGGGGTTGGCGCTGTATCCGGGGATCTTTCGATCGCGGGCTTTGCGGGCGGTATGGGTGGATCGGAAGGGCGGGGGGCAGGTGAACTTCACCTACGAGTTGGCGAAAGAGTGGTGGCGGCGTTATGACTTGACGATTGGCCGGCCATATAAGGAAGTTAGCCGGGCGGAGTATGCGGCGTTGGGGGCTGATTATGTGGTTGTTCAGGCGGTCCATGCTTGGGCGGATGGCCAGCCGGTTTATCGCAATGGCAGCTACGTGGTTTACGCGGTGCGATGAGTTAGAAAACAGAAAAGGGGCATTGCTGCCCCTTTCTGGTTTCGATGTTTTGGTTGAGAGTTAGAAGTCGAACCGGAGCGCACCTTGCAGTATGCGTGCTCCGGATTGGTTTGACGCGCCGACGGGGGTGGCCGAGATGACTCCGAACGTTTGGGGGGTTTGCAGGTTGATCGACGGAGCGACGAAGTTGACCGTGTTGAGCGCGTTGTAGGCTTCGGCGCGGAAGGTGATGAACATCTTCTCACGGAGCCGGAAGCGCTTGACGATCGAGACATCCGTGTTGAAGAAGCCCGGTCCACGGAAGGTGTTGCGCCCGGAGTTGCCGATGGAGCCGGGGGCGGGCACCGAGAACAGAGCGGCTTGTTCCGGGGTGAAGAACCGGACTCCGCCGCCGAAGCGCTCGATCTTCCCGATGTTGCGGTTGGTGCCGTTGTAGTCGGCCAAGGCGCCGATGTTGCTGCCCAAGGGGCCGAAGTCGGTGGTGTTCGCGCCGGTGTAGATGCCGGAGGAGACGCTAAACGGCTGACCCGAGGTGAGGATGCCCAGCGACCCGACTTCCCAGCCGCCGACGAAGCGGTCGACCCAGTCGGGCATGTTGCCGCCGACAAACTTGCCGCGACCGATGGGCAGGGTGTAACTGACGGACCAGTTGAAGGTGTGTCGCCGATCCGCGTCCGATAGCGAGCGCATCAAGGAGAAGTTGTAGTTATCGAGCGGACCGGTGTTGCCGCCGCCATCGACGGAGGAGTTGTCGATGGTCTTGGACCAAGTGTAGTTGAGGGCTCCCTTCAGTGCGCCAGCCTGGCGGCGAAGGCTAAGCTGGAGCGAGTCATAGGCTGTGCGTCCGGCGTTGGTGGCGAGCCATACGTTCGTAAACTGGGGGAAGTTCCGGAGATAGAACTGACTCAGGCCGGCCCCGGCGTAGCGGGTGTAGTTGCTGGTATCGATGGTATTGGCGGCGGCCCCGACGCTACCTTGGCGGACGGGAGTCGCGCCGATGCCGGCGATGGCGGCGGCGGGGGTTCCGAACATACGAACGATATTATTGGCGGCTCCGGGGGCGGTACCGTTGGCCTGGAAGGCGCGGAGTTCGTTGAAGTCCGAGAGGAACGAGTTGCCGTAGATGCGGGTCTGGTTGACGTTCTGATCGAGTAACTGCTTAATGCCGCGGTTAGAGACGTAACCGGCTTCGACCACCGTGTTGCTCATGATTTGGTGCTGGATCGTGAGGTTCGTCTGCGGCACGTAGGGGGTACGGAAATTCGGGTCAGTCAGGTTGATTGCGCCGAAGGTCCGGGTGGCGGCAGGGGTGAGGGTCGGGGTGGCCGGTGGAGCGGGAAGGACGAGATTGCGATCACTGGCGCGGATGTCGCTACCGGCGACTTGGTTCGGGAAAATAGTAATGGATTGCGCAAAGCCGGGGGTGGTGCCGTCCGGATCGATGGTCGCACCGCCGGTGACGCGGTCGTAAAACATTCCCCAGGAGCCGCGGATGGAGGTCTTGCCGCCGTTGCCGGGCGTCCAGGCAAAGCCGAAGCGGGGGGCGAAGTTGTTCCAGTCGTTGTTGTACCATTTGTTGGAGCGGGCGACGGTAAGGTCGGGAATCTGGCCTGCGGTATTCACTAAGCCGGCGGCGGCTTGGATGATGTTGCCCTGGAGTTGATCGCGTTCGTAGGGGACGCCGTAGAACTCATAGCGAAGGCCGAGGTTCAGAGTCAGGTTTTGGGTGACGCGCCAGTCGTCCTGGAAGTAGAACGCGTAGTCGCGGAAGAGGAAGTTTCGCACGCGGGGCGTGCCGGTCTTTTGGAACGTGGCCAAGTCGCTGTAGAAGGTGGTCTGCACGGAGCTGACGCGTCCGAGGAGATCGTTGTAGAGGTTGTCGAAGCGCTGCCGGTCCGCCGCCGCGATTTGTGTGCCCGACGGTCCGATGTTGCCGGGGGCTGCGTTGCCGTTACCTTGGCCGACCCCGATGTTGGGCCAAATATTGGCGTCGCTTGTCTGGTATTGCAGGATATTGGAGAAGCGGAAGCCGCCTTTGAAGGTATGCTTGCCGCGGATGAGGGTGATGTTGTCAGAGATGAGCGGGCTGATCGGTGAGTAGCGGGAAGAGCCGAAACCCGTTGGAATGGGGTTGGTGAACAGGTTCGCCCCGATAAGGGCGGCACCAGGATAAACGGTGCCGCGGACTCTGCCGAATTCGACCGAGGAGCCGGAGGAGCCCAGGACGAATTCGTTAATGACGGTCGGGCTGATGGTCCAGTTGGCACCGACGGAGAAGCCGTTGCGGATACCGCCCTGGGTGCCGCTCGGCTGGCCGGGGAACGTTGCCTCGGCGCTGTTGAGGGAATCGGCCGGGGTTAAGGTTCGGAACCAGGAGTAGCGGAAGTAGGTCCGGAGCTTGTTGGTCGCCTGCCAGTCGGTTTTGAAGGTGTGTTGATCGCCCTGAGTATTGGCGGGGGCGTTGAAGCGGAAGCCACCCGTGTTCAATCGATCGCCGACGTCGAAGTTGTTGGGAGGGGGCAGGAGAGCCAGGTTGCCGGCGACCTGTTTATCGATGCCGATGCCGCGCGGATCGAGTTGAACGATGTTGGCACTGCGCGTTTCCCCGGCGCCGGGTTGGCCGGCGGGAACGACCCAGCGGAACAGGCCAGCCTTGGCTTCCGGGGTGAGGACGGTGCGATTGCGAACGACTTGTTGAGCGACCTTCGAGCCCTGAAAATTGTAAAAGAAGAAGAGCTTGTCCTTGCCGTTGAAAACTTTGGGGAGGGTGACCGGGCCGCCGATCGAGCCGCCATACTGATTTTGAATGTACTTGGGGCGGGCGAGTTCGGTGCCGCTGGACTTGTTGAAGAAGTTATTGGCGTTCAGGACGGTGTTGCGGTGGTACTCGAACAGGTTGCCATGAAAGCTGTTGGTGCCGGAGCGGGTGATGAGTTCGATGGTGGCGCCGGCGTTGCGGCCGTATTCGGCCTTGGCACCGTTCGTGATGATGCGGAACTCTTCGACCGAGTCGGTATTGTTGGCGTTCATCGTCAGGCCGATGCGCGGGGTGGAGGGGTCATTGACGTCGATGCCATCAAGGGTGTTGTTGTTCGAGCCTTGCCGCATGCCGTTGACGCGGGCGAAGCTGGCGTCTCCCGGGTTGGTCCCGATGGCGACTCCGGGTTGATAGGTCGCGAGCGCGACGGGGTTCCGGGCCAGTTGGGGCAAGGTGTCGATGTCGCGAAGGGTGATGGCGCGCTGGATGGTCGCCTCGCTCGTTTGAATACGGACGCCACTGGACTCGACCAGGATCGTGTCGGTGACGGTCCCGAGCTCCATTTTCAGATTCTGGCGAATCGTGACGCCGATGTTCACTTCGATATTGGCGACAGTGAATTTGCGGAAGCCATTGGCTTCGGCGGACAGGTCATAAAAGCCGGGGGTGAGCGTCGGGAAGGAATAGAAGCCGCCGGCGTCGGATTCGGCGGCGATCCGCGCCTGGGTTTTCGTGTTCACGATGGCCAGTTTGGCACCGGGGACACTCGCGCCCGAGGAGTCCTGGACGGTACCCTCCATACGGGCGCTCTGGATTTGAGCCAGCGCCGAAAAGGCGGATATACCGCCGAGAAGAGAAAGCAATTGCCAACGATTCATCAAAGCCCCCAACCGAACTGATTTGGAGAGAGGTTAGCATGCCAATCTCGGGGCTTTCAATCAATCTTTTTAATGACGCTAATGCCGGACGAACCGATAGACGGTTTCGAAATCCCCTTTTGGCGCGGAGCTAATACTGGTTGAGCTGGAGGACGACGGACCGTTCGGCGCGACGGGGCCGGGAATGGGTTTGGGCCCGGTCGGCGCTTCGTTGGTTTTCGTGCGCGTCTCCTT
Organism: Acidobacteriota bacterium; assembly: GCA_026394015.1. Lineage (GTDB taxonomy): Bacteria > Acidobacteriota > Terriglobia > Bryobacterales > Bryobacteraceae. The sequence continues at coordinate 7,756 of JAPKZA010000494.1, read as the reverse complement.
CACCATTTTGGGCCCTTTGACGGCAGGCCGGTAGTCAATGCGCAGGATGTCCTCTTTGGGGATGGCCACCTGTTGGTTTTTCAGGACGACGACAATGCTTTCGTTAGTCGCCTCGTCGAGTTGGGCGATGAAGGGCTGCGCAATACCCTTCTTGACGATACGGACTTCGCCGCCGCTGGCCAAGGCCTTGATCTTGGCCCAAGGGTCGTCCGCCGCCTGGACGCTTAGTCCTAACAGGAAGCTAATGAGAAGTTTCATGCGTGGACGACCCGATCGGTTTAGAAGGCGTATAGCGTGGTGAGCGGTGCTTCGGTGGCGGGCCCGGCACCGACGGTTGCTTCTTCTTCCATACCTTGCCCACCGATCTGCCGACACATGATGCCGGAATCGCCGAGCGAGATTTCGAATTCAGAAGGCCGGGGCAGCGAACCCTGGATGAGAGCTTCCGAGAGCGGATCCTCAATGTACTTCTGCAGAGCCCGGCGCAGCGGTCGAGCGCCGTAACTGCGGTCTCCACAGGTTTTCTCAAGGATGTACTTGGCGGCGTCGTCGCGCAGGTTGATCTTGATCTGCTTCGTTGCCAGGTTCACATTGATCTGGGCGACGAGCAGGGTAACGATCTGGAGCAGGTCTTCATCGACCAACGACGTGAACAGAATCACTTCGTCGAGACGATTGAGAAATTCGGGATTGAAGGCCCGTTTTACCTCACCCATCACTTGGTCTTCGATCTTCGCCGGCACGCCCTTCCCGGGCGAATTGAAGCCTAACTGAGACTTCTTATCGAGGAAGCGGGCGCCGAGATTCGACGTCATGATGATGATCGTGTTCTTGAAATCGACCGCGTTGCCGAGGCCGTCGGTCAACTGGCCGTCTTCAAAAACCTGAAGCAGAATATTGTAGATGTCGGGGTGAGCCTTCTCGATTTCGTCGAGGAGAATGATCGAATACGGCTGCCGTTTCACCCGTTCGGTGAGCTGGCCGCCTTCTTCGTAGCCGACGTATCCGGGCGGCGAACCGATCAACTTCGACACCGAATGCTTCTCCATGTACTCGGACATATCGAAGCGAATCAAGCTCTTTTCACTGCCGAATAAGAAGTCAGCGAGGGCGCGGGCGACTTCGGTTTTACCGACGCCGGTGGGGCCGAGGAACAGGAACGAACCGGCTGGCCGCTTGGGCGATTTCAGCCCGGCGCGGGAGCGGCGGATGGCCCGGGCGAGAGCGTTGATCGCTTTCTCCTGGCTGACGACGCGCTTGTGCAGCTCCTCTTCGATCCGGAGCAGTTTCTGGATCTCCTCTTCCTTGATCGACGTCATCGGAACGCCGGTCCAGCGGGCGACGACGTCTTCGATATCGTCCTTGGTCACGATGCCGGTGGAGGCGTCGTCGAGGTTGTACTTCTCCCGCAATTGGCGGAGATTTTCCCGTTCTTTGCGTTCTTCGTCGGAATAGAAGCGGGCCTTTTCGAACTCGTGGTTGGCGATCGCATTCTCCATCCGATGGACGATGAACTTGATGCGCTTCTGGATTTCGGAGACCTCGGCGGGTAGCGTCGTCTGCTTGAGTTTGACGCGCGCCCCGGCTTCATCGATCAGGTCGATGGCCTTATCGGGCAAGAAACGATCGGGAATGAATCGGCTGGAAGCGTAGACGGAGGCCTCGATCGCCTCGTCCGTATACGCGACGGCGTGGAACTTTTCGTAACGTTCCTTGATGCCGTACATAATCTTGATGGCGTCGCTCTCGTTCGGCGGCGGCACTTTGACCGCCTGGAAGCGGCGTTCGAGCGACCGATCTTTTTCAATCGATTTCCGATACTCGGCCGGGGTCGTCGCGCCGATGCACTGAATTTCGCCGCGGCTCAGCGCGGGCTTCAGGATATTGGCCGCGTCCAAGGAGCCTTCGGCGGAACCGGCGCCGACCAGCGTGTGCAACTCGTCGATGAAGATGATGGCGTTCTGATTTTCCATCAGCTCCTTCATAATCGTCTTCAGCCGCTCTTCGAACTGGCCGCGGTACTTGGTGCCAGCGACAATCAACGACAGATCAAGGGCGAGAATTCGCTTGTCAGCCAGGAAGGACGGGACGTCGCCATCGGCGATCCGTTGGGCGAGACCTTCGACAATGGCGGTCTTGCCAACGCCCGGTTCCCCGATCAAAACCGGGTTGTTCTTCGTGCGGCGGCAAAGGATCTGCACGACCCGTTCGACTTCGAAATCACGGCCGATCAGCGGATCGAGTTGCGTATCGATGGCCGATTGCGTGAGGTCGCGGCTAAACTCGCTCAGCAGCGAGCTTTCTTTCGGCCGGCTGGAGGTGATCTTCTCGGAACTGGAACGGGCAATCTCTTCGCGGACCTGGCTCAGCCGGAGACCGCGTTCGTGTAGGATCTCGGCAGCAAAGCACTTTTCTTCGCGCAGCAGGCCAAGCATCAGATGCTCGGTCCCGATGTGTTTGTGGCTCAGCCGTTCTGCCTCTTCGGCACCATAGGCCAACACCCGTTTGCACTCGTGGCTCAGCGGCAGATCCACTGAGGTCGAGACCTTCTCCCGAATCGTGGTGTGCGCTTCAATCTGTTTGCGGATCGATTCAATGGCGGCATGCGAACGTAGAAATCGGTTCGCCAGAGCCTTGTCTTCGCGAAGTAATCCCAGTAGCAGATGCTCAGTCTCAATATAGGGACTGCCGAACTGGGAAGCTTCGTAGCGGGCGAAAAAAATCACCCGTCGCGCTTTTTCTGTATATCGTTCAAACATGCGCTAATTCTCCATTCTGCAAACACAACACCCGGTCACAAGACCGGGCAAAAATCGGGTTGTGGGTGACGTAAACCGAGGTCAGCCCGTGGGTCCGGTGTAGATCGCGGAGCAGTTCACCGATTTTTTCACCCGTCCTTTCATCTAGATTCCCCGTTGGCTCGTCGGCGAGCAAAAACTTTGGACGCCCCACCAAGGCTCTCGCCAAAACCACTCGCTGCTGCTCGCCACCGGACAACTCGCCCGCGCGGTGGTGGGCCCGGGCTCGCAAACCGACTTCATCCAATCTTGCCAACGCCTCGCGAGACGCTTCCGCATGCGGTACCCCACGAATCAGCAATGGCATCATTACATTCTCTTCGGCAGAAAACTCCGGCAGCAAGTAGTGAATCTGCCAAACAAACCCAACTTCGCGATTCCGGAACTCGGCGAGCTCTTTTTCGGTCAGCGTTTGCAGGTCGCGGTCGCCGCAAAAAATCTTCCCTTTCGATGGGCGGTCGAGGCCGCCAAGGCAGTGCAGCAAAGAAGACTTACCCGCCCCGCTGGCCCCGGTCAACGCTACCCGCTCGCCTTGGGCGACGGAAAAATTCAGGTTGGCAAACACAGTAAGGTCGTTCGCACCGGACTGGTACGTCTTCGTTAACCCTTCTGTGCGTATGGCTACCTGTTCCACCGTAATTTCAGGCTAGCACCAATTTCATCGAAGCATTAGCCAAGCGTGGGCATAACGACGCCCAAACTCCCGCAAGGAGGCCGAATCGAAGTGAATTCCGTCCTCTTTCGCCTTCAAACCGTTGGAACTGACAAAAGCGACCCGCGGAAGCTTCACGACGAGCGAGGCTAACTGCTCGCTGACGGCGTGGTAATTCGGCTTGAACTGCCCCAGTTCACCCACCACGATCGGCACGTCGCCGACCTCCTTACGCAGCGCCTTCATGACCAAAAGCCAGCGTTCGGCGTAGGTACTGTCGAGCCCCGCGCTGGAATCGGCTTCGCCCTGATGCCACAAGATACCGCGTAAGGTGCCCCCGGCCGCTTTGGCTCGTTCCACCGCATTTGTAAAATGTGCGGCGCCGGGCGACCACTCCTGCAGACTCGACCCGCCGAAGGCGGCCGGCACCAGGCCGACCTCCTTCAGGCCGTCCTGCTTCTGAACCGTCACCGCGAACGATCGGCCCAGCCCAACGCCGACAATGGCCGGCTTGTCGAAGTGCAACGGATCAATTGCGGGAGCCCACGCTTTCTCTTTCGTGAAAACGGAGATGCCGGGCAGCGGCAGTTTGTCTTGGGCTTCGACGACTCCCCGGCCGGCCATATTGGACTGGCCGGTGAGGAGGAATACATCGCGGCCGCTCTGGGCAAACAGAGGCGCGGCGAGAGAGGGGACGAACCAGCGGCGAGTCACGATCACACCACCAGTTTCCAGGGTCCGCGCTCCTCGCGCTTCAAAAATTTCTTCGCTTCGGGCTGGAGGACGGTCTGCTTGGCGTCGTCCCAATCGACCTTTACCTTCGAGCGCAGGGCGATGTTGGCGAGCAGGCAGGTAGCGGTGGATTTGTGACAGATTTCGATATCCGAGTTCGGTTTTTCGCGCGTCTTAACGCACTGCAGGAAGTTGGCCCAATGCGCCATGCCGGAGTTGTTGGCGCTTTTGACTTCGATGACTTCGCCCGGGCCTTCCGGATGGATGCGGTAGAGCGACCGGTCGACAAACAGCGTGGCCTTGGTTCCGTGGAACATGGTGCCGTAGCTCTGCTTGAACATCGAGTTGCTGTTGAACATACGGTTTTCGTAATGAGCGAGAAAGCCGGGAAACTCGTAGACGGCGGAGAGCGTATCGGGGGTCTCGCGATTGTCCTTAATCAGGAATTTTTCGCCCAGGGCGACGACAGACTTGGGCATCGGTTCGCCCATGCCCATGCGGGCGATGTCGAGCACGTGCACGCCCCAGTCGGTCATCATGCCGCCGGCGTAGTCCCAAAACCAGCGGAAATGCGAGAAGTTTTTCGGATCGACGCCGAAGCGGTTCGAGTTGAACGGCCGCTTCGGGGCCGGGCCGAGCCACATGTCCCAATCGAGGTCAGACGGTGGGGCGCCGTCGGGCGGGTTGCCGATGCCTTCGGGTTTGGCGTTGCCGTAGTTCCATGTTTTGACGACGGTGACGTCGCCGAGGTCGCCGCTTTTGACGATGTTGCAGGCGGCGATGAAATGGTCGCCGCTGCGCTGCATCGTGCCGCCCTGGACGACGCGCTTGTACTTGCGGGCGGCCAGCACCATTTTCTGCCCTTCTTCGATGGTGACGCTGGTGGGCTTTTCGACGTAGACATCTTTGCCCGCTTTGCAGGCCTCGATGGTCATGTAGGGATGCCAGTGGTCAGGGGTGGCGATGCAGACGATGTCGACGCTTTTGTCGGCCAGGATCTCGCGGAAATCTTTGATCATCCGGGCGGCGCCGCCGGGCTGCTTCGTGGTCATGTTGCCGGCTAGTTCGAGGTTCGGCTGATAGACGTCACAGACGGCGCTCACGTGAAGGTTATCCTGTTTCAGCGCGATGCCCAGGTTGCCTCGGCCCATGCGGCCCATGCCGATGAACGCGGCGTTGACCTTATCGTTGGCTCCGCGGGATTGGCCGGTAAAGAGGTTCGTTGTGTACGCTACGCCGGCGGCTTGCAACAGGGCGCGACGACTGGATTCTGAGGACATCAGCAAAGCCTATCATGTCCGGAAGACAGCGGAGGATTAGCCGAATTCGAAGCCGCAGATGGCGCTGGCCGGGACGTCCGGAACGGCCGCGCCGCGGCGCATGCGCGTGAGGGTTCGGACGCACCGAAAGCCATAACGGTGAGCGAGCACGACGGCCTCGTCGTCGGTCGGGAAGAGATCCCAATAGATCGCCTCGCCGCCGCGACGGGCGATGGTGAACTGCAGAGCGGTTTCCAGGCCGGCGCCGACCCAGGGGCCGAAGTACCAGGCTTTGCGGCCGGGGCGACCGATCGACTGACAATCGCCGGCCAAGGCGGCGAGCAAGCGGGCGTCGTAGACCGCGGTGGCCCGGGGGCGCTCCCAACGTTCGATCGACTGTTCGTCGACGAAGCCGAACTTTCGATACAGCGGCGCGCCCATGGCCGTCGCGTCGAGCCGGAAGCAGGTGGCGTCAAGATGCAGCGCTTCTGCAAGCAGCCCGGTGGCCAGGCCCCGCCCGCGGAACTCGGGATCGGTGAGCACCATACCGATCCAGACCACCCCGTTCGCATGACGCACGGCCGTCGTGGTCGCGGCCAAGACGGGGCCTGCAAACGCGCCCCAACAGCTTTCCGGCGCGAGCTGGATGATCCGTTCCCAATCGGTGGGGGTCTGGTTCCAGTCGGCGGCTTCCACCAAACGCATCGCCGCGGGGACATCATTTAAGCCGAGGAGTCGAATTTCGCTCATGGGGTGACGAACTATCCTATATCCTCAAGGGGCATGGGTGCGCGGCTCTAGCCGGAGCTGGCTCCTTGTGTTACTGTCTTTTTAATCTCCTCCCAATGACTCGTCGGACTTGGCTCGCCCTATCGACCGCCGCTGCGCTTCCCGCCCAGGAGAGCCGCGTCTATCCCGGCGTCGCTTATCGCAACTACTCCCGCTGCCTGCCGGACTACCTGAAAGGCCTCGCCCAAACCGCATACACCCGTCGCCGCGCGGACCTCGAAAAGCTCGTCACGCCAGAACTGATCGCCGAGCGCAAGCGCTGGGCCCGGCAATCGTTTTGGGCCTTAATCGGCGGTCAGCCGGAGCGGACTCCGCTGAATCCCCGAACCGTCGGGACGATCCAGCGCGGTTCGTATCGCATTGAAAAAGTGATCTACGAAGCCCGTCCGGGGTTTCCGGTGACGGCCAACCTCTATGTGCCGAGCCGCGGCAGAGGCCCGTTTCCAGCGGTGCTGCTCCAGATGGGCCATAGCCCGCTCGGCAAAGCGTACACGACCTACCAGCGCTGCGCCCAAGGTCTCGTCCAGCTTGGCTTCGTCGTGCTCGGCTTTGATCCGCAAGGCCAGGGCGAGCGCGTATTCTACCCGGATTCCTCGGGCAAGGTGAGCCGCCTCGGCAGCGCGGACGACGAGCATTCCGTGCCCGGGCGCCAGATGCTGCTGACCGGCGACACGGTGACCCGGCTGCAAACATGGGACGCCGTTCGTTCGCTCGACTACCTGCTTTCGCTGCCCTACGTCGACCGGCGCCACGTGGCGACCACGGGGCAATCGGGCGGTGGCACGATCTCCATGTTTCTGATGGCGGTGGATGATCGGCTTTCCTGTGCGGCGCTGGCCAGCGCGAACACCGAGAACTTCGCGTGCGCTAATTTCGAGGCACCCGGCTCAACCGACGACGCCGAACAGAACCTGATCGGGGCGGGACCGTTGGCTTTCGACCGCTGGGATACCATCTACCCGTTTGCGCCCAAGCCGCTGCTGATCAGTGTGAGTGACAAAGACTTTTTCGGTACCTACAGCCCTCACTATTTAACCAGCGGATGGGAAGAGTTCCAGCAACTCAAAAAGCTATATAGCACTTTGGGCAAAGCCGATCATCTCGCCTGGGGCGGCACGGCCCTGCCGCATTCGCTCGAGTACGACAGTCGGCTGCAGATCTATAACTGGTTCCTGCGTTGGATGAGGCCCGAGGCCCGTCCGGTGACCGAGGAGCCTCCCACCAAATTGGAGACGCCCGAGACGCTGCAATGCACCGATTCGGGTAACGTGATCAAGTCGCTACAATCGCAGACGCCTTTTTCGATGCACCTCAAACGGCCGCTGCGGTCGCGTCAGGAGCCGCTCGAACGGCTGTTGCAACTCGAGCGCACTTCCTACGGGCCGATGCAGGTGTTGAAGACGTTGCCGGGTCGGGGCGTGACGATTGAAGCCGTGGAAGTGCAGTCGGCCGCGGCGGTGTATGTTCCGGCTTGGGTCTTCCAGGCTCGGCCGTATCGCAATAACCGCCCGTTACTCGTGCTGCTC
>JAPKZA010000105.1 GCA_026394015.1 Acidobacteriota bacterium | reverse complement strand
AGTGGCGGTTGTGCCGCTCCACAGCTCGCGGGCCTTGAACCCGCGAAGCAAGGATCGACAGATGATGATTTCAGCCAATCGCAGGAAATTTCTTGCCGCCGGGGCCGGCTTCGGTGCGCTGCTGGCAACTCCCGCCATCGTGCGTGCCCAGACAAACAAGGTGGTCAATCTCTATACAGCCCGCCATTACGGCACAGACGACGCGTTCTATGCAGCCTTCAAGGCAAAGACCGGGATCTCGGTGAACCGGGTCGAGGCCGGAGCTGATGCCCTGATCCAGCGCATCGCAGCGGAGGGTGCCAACAGCCCGGTCGATGTGCTGATCACAGTTGACGCTGGCAATCTGGAGCGCGCGCGCGCGCGCGCGCTGTTCCAGCCGTTCAATTCCGAAGCTATCCGTTCACGGGTGCCTGCGCATCTGCGCGATCCGGACGGCAACTGGTTCGGCTTCACCACCCGCGCCCGCGCGATCTTCTATCACAAGGACCGCGTAAAGCCGGAGCAGCTTTCAAGTTACGAGGATCTGGCGAACCCCAAGTGGAAGGGCAGGCTGCTGATCCGGTCTTCGAGCAACGTTTACAACCAGTCGCTGACCGGTTCGGTTCTGGCAGCGCGCGGAGAGGCAGCGACCGAAGCCTGGGCACGCGGCATCGCTGCCAATCTGGCCCGCCCGCCAAGGGGCGGCGATACCGATCAGTTCCGCGCGGTCTTTGCCGGAGAAGGCGACATCGCTGTTGCCAACACCTATTACCTCGGCAACCTGATACGGGAGAACAAGACAGAGGATCGGGCGCTGATCGAGAAGATCGGGGTGTTCTTTCCCAATCAGGCCGATCGTGGAACGCACATGAACCTGTCCGGTGCCGGCATGTCGAAGAACGCCCGCAACCGAGACACGGCGGCGCAATTCCTTGAATATCTGGCCTCCGATCAGTCACAGATGCATTTCGCCGAGACGAACAGCGAATACCCGGTGTTTGCATCGGAACAAGGCCAGCGCATTCCAGATCATGGATCGGGCGGGCTGGAAATGACATGAGCGGACCTGATGCCACGCTGATCGGCAGCGGCGCGGCCCTTCAGAACCTGCAAGGCTCGCGGCGAAAAATGCCCGATCCGGCCCCTGCGCCACATGGCACGCCGCGGCAATGGCGTTTCGATGCCGTGCAGGGTGCGGCGTTGGTCGCCGCCGGTCTGGTGGCGCTGCCACTGGTCACGGTGCTGTGGTCGCTGACCGGGCCCTATGGCCAGACCCTGACGCACCTGGTCGACACGATCCTCGGCGAAGTGCTGCTCAACACGCTGGCAATATGCCTACTGGTCGGCCTTGGCACGCTGGTGCTCGGCGTCGGCACGGCCTGGCTTGTGGCCGCCTGCCGTTTTCCAGGATCACGCCAGTTCGAGTGGCTTCTGATCCTGCCGCTGGCCATGCCGTCCTATATCATCGGCTATGCCTACATGGACCTGATGGCCTTCGCTGGCCCCTTGCAGACCGCGATCCGGACCACGTTCGGGCTCTCGCGCGGCGAGTATTGGTTCCCCCCACTCAGCGGGGTTACCGGCGCCTCAGTGATGTTCACACTGGTGCTTTATCCTTATGTCTATCTGCTGGCGCGCGGTGCTTTCGTCGAGCAGTCGGCCTGCATTGTCGATGCGGCTCGCGCGCTGGGGGCGCGGCCATTCGAGGCCTTCCGCAGGATCAGCCTGCCGATGGCGCGCCCGGCAATCGCTGCCGGCGTGGCGCTGGCGCTGATGGAAACGCTCGCCGACTTCGGCATGGTGCAGTATTTCGGCGTACTCACCTTCACCACTGTGATCTTCCGGACATGGTTCGGCATGGGCGATCCGGTGGCTGCAGCGCAATTGGCCTCGGGGCTGCTGATCTTTGTGCTGGCGCTACTGTTGCTGGAGCAGCGCTCCCGCTCGCAACGCCGTTTCTCCCGGACCTCGCGCCGGGCGC
>JAPKZA010000058.1 GCA_026394015.1 Acidobacteriota bacterium | reverse complement strand
TGAAACGCATCAGGCTGAACGCGCCTACCGGCGCGGATGATGATCTGTCCTTAGCAGCAGCAGCAGCGGTTTCCAGTCCTGTTTCTGGTGGTGGCAACTCTATCCGAGCGGAGCTGGTCAACTTTTCGTTAGCGCCGAAGGCGAAGCGAACCAAACAGGATTACCGGAAATCAACCGATTCTGCGACGGACTGCGTCGCGACGAAAAATCCGTCACCGCCGCCCGTCGTCCTGCCGTGGAGCAACGGCAAAGTGGAAGGCCAGATACATCGGCTAAAACTCGTGAAGCGGCAGATGTATGGCCGCGCAAAATTCAACCTTTTGCGCATCCGCGTCCTGCCGTATGTCCCAGCTGTGGTCAATCGCTCACCCTGCCTTGCACGGAAAGTGCGGGAGAGCCCAATTCAGAGTAGCCGAATCACCTTACGACCGCCTTACGAATATCGCTCTAAATGAAAAGCAGAAAAACCAATTCTCCGCTAACTGCATCATTATATTTGGCTTATACGGTAGGCGCGCAGGCGCTCGAACCCCGGACCTCCTGCGTGTGAAGAAGATCATTGAGTGGGATCCACGGCCTTTTGGCTTTTTCCAAGGAGCGACTTGAGACTTCATCCGCCCTGCGTCGTATCCTGACAAGTCCTCGTTCCAAGAAGCCAATTGGCTCGCAGGCACCGCGGCAGTGACCGCCAATGGGGCCAAGCCCGTGAAGCGCGAAAAGAAGCCTTGTCAGCCGACGCCGCGGGGCGCGTTAAGTCCAAAGGTCAGAAGTTACGCCGGATCACACCCCAAAACCAGGTTTCCGAGAACGAAAAACACGGAATTTTCTCGGGCGTGGGCTGACAACCCCTATTTTAGCTTCACCACTCTCGTCTTCTTATTCGTGCTTCCCGTCTTTGTCGCAGTCTGCTTCTTCGCGATACCCTTCACCGGCTTCGCCGCCTTTTTCCCTGGATTCACTTTTGCGACCGTCCCAACACTTTCCATCATATCCAGCCCAAACATGTCAGCCAAATCGTCCCGTCCAAGAAGCCTCCCCAATCCCGGCCCTTGCTTTGTCAGCGGCGCCGCCTTACCCGCGCTAACAATCAATTCCCTCTCATCCACCGCTCGCAACCGGAACAGCAGTTCCGGCGCCTGATCCAACCTCGCCCCGATCCCATACAGCACCGCGGCGACATGCTTACACATATAGGCCCCGTCCGGGCAACTACACGAAAACTTCATCTCCGATGAGGCGGGGAACAAGCCCAGTCTCTGCCGACAAATCCGCTCCATGACGCCCGTGGACAATCGCCCCTGCAGTAATTCAATCAGCGAATCAATCGCCCCCGAACAATCACTGCAAATGGACTTCCACTGCGCCTTCGCGAGCGGCGCAAACTTCACCGCGACCTTATACAACTCCGATCCGCTGACGTAGGCCTGAATCTCTCCAGCGGTAATCTGCAGATCCACCACGGATCCATTCCGCGCATACGTCCTCCCACGCGGCAGCCGATTTGAATAGTCACTATACTGCTCCAGGTTGTCGCACCACGACTTGCCCCAAAAGGTCTTCGCGATGGTCCGCCCTTCTATATGGACGGGCGAGACGGGATGCCCTTTTTTCCTCAACTTCTCCATCTCGCGCGCTGCTTTGCGCCGCCGCTCCGCCACCGAAACATAGGCTGCCCAAGGGGAATCGTAGTAAGACATCGATCATGCCTCCTTCATTGCTTTGTTAATGTCCAGCGCAACCAGCCTCAGTAACTCATCGTCCTTCAATGCTGTCAGCAGCAAGTCCGCGCCGCCTTCCAATAATTCCTGCGACAGTTGGCGCTTGGACTCAATCATGGCGTCGATTTTCTCCTCCACAGTACCGCGACATACCAACTTATGAACCATCACGTTTTTGGTCTGGCCAATTCGGAAGGCCCGATCCGTGGCCTGGTTCTCCACCGCTGGATTCCACCATCGGTCAAAATGTACCACGTGCGACGCCGCCGTCAAATTCAATCCAGAACCGCCTGCCTTTAGAGAAAGAACGAAAAAGCCCACACTCTCGTCATCCTGAAAACGCCGCACCAGATCTTTGCGCTTCTTCACTTCTGTTTCCCCATGCAAAACCAGGCCGGGACGCTGAAAAACAGACCCCAGGAACGCCGCCAATGGCCCCGTAACCTCGCGAAACTGCGTAAAGACTAGCATTTTCTCCTGCTTGGCGGCAATCACTTCAGCGATGTCGCGCAGACGCGCCCATTTACCGCTGTCACTTTCACCCCACGCCCCATCACCTAACCATTGCGAGGGATGATTGCAAATTTGCTTAAACCGCATCAGGTATGCGAGAACCATCCCGCGACGCTGTATCCCGGTGGCCGCCGCCAGTTGTTGGGTCAAGTCCTTCACACCCTCTTCGTAGAGCGCGGCTTGCTGGCGGCTCAGAGAACAGTAGGCCTTCATCTCCGTTTTATCCGGCAAATCCGCGATCACCGTCTTGTCCGTCTTCAAACGACGCAATATATAAGGCCGCACCAGTTCACGCAATGGCCCGTACGAGTTCTGCCTCCCCTCGCCGAGCCGCTTGGCGAATCTCGAAAACTCCTTTGCCGTCCCCAGCAGACCAGGATTGATAAAGTCAAAAATCGACCATAGGTCGCCCAACCGGTTCTCCACCGGCGTACCCGTCAGCGCTAACCTCGCGACCGCCTTCAGCTTCTTCACGGCCCGAGTCTGTTGGGAACCGGGATTCTTAATCACCTGCGCTTCGTCCAACACCGCCAACCGCCACGGAACCTCGACAATCCAGGGCACCGTCAGCAGCGTGCCGTAGCTCGTGATCACCAAGTCGATGCCCTCAAGCCCCGTACGGGCAAATCCTCTAAGCTCGCCCGGCGGCACAAAGGATGGATGGGCAACCAGCGCCCTCAATCCAGGCGCGAAACGCTCGATTTCCGCCGCCCAGTTCGCTAGCAAGGATGCCGGAACCACCAGAAGACTCGGCTGCGGCTTGGCGCGCTCCTGCCTTTTCAGCACCAGCAGCAACGACAAAACTTGCATTGTCTTGCCAAGGCCCATGTCGTCGGCCAAACATGCCCCCAACCCGAGTTTCGCCAGCAGATACAGCCACCTCACGCCTACCTGTTGATAGGGCCGCAATTCGGTCCGCAAATCCTCGCCTGGATCAATCTTCGACAACCCCTGCGGGCTCCGCAACCCCTGAAGCGTCTCCGTCAGCCACGGCCCCGCCACCACCCGCGCCCAATCGGCGCCGACCGCCGCATCAATGTCGCCATCGGCCACCGTCGCCCCGGCCAACATTCGCATCGCTTCGCCGAACGCGACCCCATTCCTTTTCGCGGTCCGCTCCACTTCGCGAAAGCGATCAATCATGCTTGCCAGTTGCTTCCGGTCCAGTTCAATCCACTGCCCTCGTACGAGCGCCAACCCGTCCGTCTTCGCTAACAGTTCTGTGATTTCGTCGGGTGTCAGCGCTTCCCCGTCCAGCGTGACTTCCATGCTGAAATCAAGCAGCGCATCCCGTCCCAATCCGACCGGCGCCTTGCCGCCCACTGTGCCCGTCACCCGCGGCCGAGGCGGTCGATTGCCTCGCCACGCCGCCGGCATCCGAACTACCACTCCCGCCGTCTCCAACCGCGGCACGTCTCGCAATAGCTGCAACGCCTCCTGCGCCGTCCACCGCAGCGGATGAAAGATCTCCCCCGCATCCACCATTGTCTTCAGCCACGGACACGTCTCCGACGCCCGCTGCACCGGAACTAACAAAGAAAGTAATCGCTCTTTGTTCGCCGCCCCCGCGTACTCGCGCAACGCCTGGCCCAGCGGCAAGTGTTGCGCCTTCGCCTGCGCCGACAATCGCGACGTGTAAGTCGCAAGAAATGCAAACGGCGCTTCCGGATCCTTGCGATTCTCCGCAACATGAAAATGCACGCGGCCCACCAGGTTCCACGCCGGATTCCGGCGCTTCAAAAATTCCTGCGCGCCGCCTTTGCTCTCGGCCAACTCTAAGCCAAAGGCCGCGTTCAATTCGTCCCACAAGGCACCCAGCACCTCAACCGTCAGATACTCCGCGCCCCTCATAAGCGGAGCCGTGAACGCCATTCGTTCCAGCTCATCAACCTCCATCCCCCCGACGGGCATCCCGCTCTCCTGCTGCGTGCACAACCCGGTCACGAATCGCGAACCGAATTCACGCCAGTAGGAAAGTACCGGCGGCAACGCCGTCCCCACTTCGTAGGCTCCCAGCAGCAGTAGCCCATGCCCCGATCCACGCTCGAAGGCTAAACGCAAACGCTCGGCAAACTCACCGTCCAGACGCGGCGCATCGGCATCATGGGCCATTACCAGCCGGCCATGGGGAGTCAAGCTCAAGCTGTCGAACATGCAATTGTCGTTCTCCAAGACGTTACTGATGGTAACAGTCTTGGGGTGCATTTCTGCCGTTGCGAGTCGGATAGAGTAGCCGTTCGCAATTGTTCAATCGTAGTTCATTACGATATTTGCCGGAGTCGGACGCGCTTGCCACGCTGTTCTTCAAATAACCTGTATCCAAGGGTCTCCAAAAAGTCGACAAGCTGCGAAACTCGACGAAAACCGACAAGCGATGCCTAGCGTGAGCCATCCGTCCAAATCGTGTGAAACACTCCCGTTCCCCAAACGCAGTCGGCGTTGCTATAAACTCCGCGTGGTTGCTGGGCATCCCAAATGAAAAGTGGCTGGATACAAAGTAATTCCGACTGGAGGTCCCGTTGAAGCCATCTCGATAGCAGCGTCGTTGCAGCGAATTCTGCCGCCTCAGCCACCTGAAGGCCGATGCGTTTCCAGCGGAAAACACCATCAACAGTCAAGAGCATCACAAAAGCGGGTGAAGATCCCCGGCTATGGCGCTTCGAACGGAGCGTGTCAACAACCTTGAGACACCAGTTACTTTAGCGAGTATTTTCGTCTGAGTTTTTCGGTTTGTTGATCCAAACTTGAGTCGGCAGTTCGAGGGCTTTGGGGGTGCTATGGACGAACCGTTCCGGATGAGTAATGTAAGCCTTGTCGAGCACCGACTGGCGCAGATCGCGAACCTTTTCAGCCGTCCCATAATGCACCATCTGCGGCGTCATCATGCCGATCCCAGAGTGCCGGTGCACCTCGTTGTACCAGGAGAAAAACGGATGGCTAAATGCCCGGCCGTCCTGGAGGCAGCCAAACCGATCCGGAAACTCTGGCCGATATTTCATCGTCTTGAACTGGCTCTCCGAATACGGATTGTCTTGGAGGTGTAAGGTCGACTATGGGTCTTGGTTACGCCCAGATCGACGAGCAGGTACGCTACTGGCTTGGAACGCATGGCCGCGCCGCGATCGGCATGGATACCGGTCTGGCCTGGCTGGATCTTCTGCTTCTTGCAGGTGTCGGCGATGAGCCGAGCGGCCAGCTCCGCACTCTCGCGCGGGGCCAACATCCAGCCAACAACGTAACGGCTAAAGACGTCAAGGATGAAGTAGAGATAGAAGTAGGTCCATTTGATCGAACCGCGGAGTTTGGTGATGTCCCAACTCCAAAGTTGATTGGGGCCGGTGGCCAGGAGTTCCGGTTTCTAATAAGGCGGATGGATGGATTGGTCGCGCCGTTCGCGGGTTCCCCCGTCGGCGTCGAGGATTCGATACATGGTGCGCGTGGAGCACAAATACTGGCCTTCATCGAGTAAAGTGGCTTGGATGGCGGCGGGCGAGGTGTCTTGGAAGCGGGGGGAGTTAAGCAAGTTACGGACGGCTTGGCGTTCGTCGGGACGGAGCGCTCGGGCGGGGAGGCTGGGGGCGACGATCAGCGGCGGGGAGGGCGGCTGCGACGGTGGTCCGAGTAAGGGGTGCTGGCGATAGTAAGAGGCCCGGGGCACATCGAGAAAGTCGCAGGAGGCGGCGATGCCGACGGTTGGGCCGAGCATGGCGACGGCGTTCCTTAGCGTCTCCCTTCTGGGCTGGAGGACGGAGTGATCTGCTCCAAGAGTGCGGCCACTTTTTTTGAATATCGATGACGATTTCGGCTTTGCGCAGCTCTTCGGCGAGGCGTTGGTTTTCGCGGCGCAATTGTTCAACGTCTACGGCGAGGGGGTTGTTCTGGGATTTGGGGCCACGCTTTTGTGGGGCAAGGGCTTGGAGGTTGACGGCGTTGCGTTCGCGGCGCCAGTCGGTTAGGAGCGAGGAGTAGAGGCCTTCGCGGCGGAGGAGAGCGCCGACTCCGCCGGCACCTTTAGCCTGATCGGCTTCGGTGAGGATGCGGAGTTTGTATTCGGCGGTGAAGCGTCGGCGCTGGGCTTGGGCGACGACTTCGGGATTGGGGAGGGGGAAGGGCTGGGCGGCGATTTTGCCGTCAGCGTGCCTGCGGTCGCCGTCGCTGCGCTCGGGCTCCCTCCGTCCCGCAGACGGCAAAATCGCGGGGGTCGAGTCAAGAGCATTCTTTTTGTTCATGGGGAAAATCCTTCCCGCCCTGCTGTCTAATTAGGGAATGAAAAGTGTCTCAGTTATGTTGGCACGGAGGGGATCGCCACGGATCTGTTCCATGGTGAAACTATAGGGGACCCGGTTTTCTTGGACACAAGATTGGCTTAATGACCGAGATCCAAGGAGACTAAAAGCAATGGCAGAAGAGATGAGAGACACAATGGGTTCTGGGGCGGCGGGGGG
>JAPKZA010000353.1 GCA_026394015.1 Acidobacteriota bacterium | reverse complement strand
CCCGACAACCCCGAATGCTTACAATGCCGTGAGGGGCAGCGAAGCTGTTTTTGTCACCAAGTTACACCGGTCTGGAGCCCGCCTCGTGTATTCCGCGACGTGGGGCGGATCGAAAAGTGAGGGTGTTGGGTTACCGCATTTTGCATCCGACGGGAGTACTTACCTGGCTGGTATCACTCGATCTGATGACTATCCGACCACGACGAGAGAGCCCGGTGGTACGCCTGGCCGCTTTTTTGTTTCCCGGCTAGCGGCTGATGGTTCGAGTCTGCTGCTCTCTCGCACTTTTGGACCAAGTGTAGATGTTTACCCAAGCGTTGGCGGTATCGATGTGCTCAGCGATGGCTCGATGTTGCTCTATGGCCGCTCTTCGAGCCCGGCATATCCGATAACAGCGGACGCCGTGGACCCGTGTGGCATTACGGACCAAGGGGGGGACTTTATGACTCGACTTTCGGTCGATGGGGCCAAGATACTGTATAGTAGCTTTACTTACAGTCTGTTTGCTCCCGGTTCGGGCGGCGTTTTCTACCTGTATGATCCCTTGGCGAGCAACGGGGTGTTCTATCGGCGGACTCTTGATGATCCGCCGTTTCGGGGCGTTCGATGTGTCGCCAATGCGGCATCTGGACTTCAAGGGGACTTTGCGACGGGCATGATCTTTACGGTCAAAGGCCCGAGTATAGGATCGTTTCTTCCAGCGACGGGTCGGGGCCCCAATAATTTTCTGGCGGGAACGGAGATCAGGGTGGAAGGGAGGCCCTGCTCGATCCTCTATACCTCGCTCAATCAGATCAATGCGGTTTTTCCATCTGAAGTCTATGGGTCGTCGAGGTTGATTGAGATGGAAATCTTTCAAGATCGGGTGCTGGTCGGCAAGGTTTCGCGGTTTCTGCGCTATGCAAACCCGGCGATCTTCACGATCGACGGGAGCGGACGTGGACCGGCGGCGGCGTTGAACGAGGATGGTAGTCTAAACAGCGAAGATAACCCGGCTAAAGTTGGTTCGATCATCGTGCTGTACATTACGGGTGCCGGCGAGCCAATTACGCCGGAGCGGACGGGTACGATCGCGACAGAGCCGGGAGGAGCGCTAAAGTGGAACGTGGAGGTAAGCTTTGGAAACTTCTTTATTGGTAGTGAAGCTGAAGTCCTCTACGCCGGAGATTCTCCGGGCAGTGTTCGCGGGTTAGTACAGCTTAACGTCAAGATTTCGACCGAGTTGAGGGATCGCGGCGCGGTCTGGACGCGGATGAAGATTGGTCCGCTTCTCACGAGTCGATACGACCCGCCGGTTACGATTTGGGTGAAGTGAGGAGCGACCCGACAAACCGTGATTTCTCAGCAGGGGCTAGCAAAAAGCCATTGTTTCTGGCATAACTATTTTTGAAGACAAAGAGTTAGCGGCCAAGAGCAACGGCTTTCGGTATGAAGCAGTCTATCCAAGCTGGATTTGATTTTGGAAACGGGTTCGGCAAGAAACTGACCGTGGACTTTGCCGGTCCCACCGTAACCTCCGACGGCGGTCTGCTGCTCCTCAAGCAAACCGAAACCAAGCTCAACCTTCTCTGTCGACTCGCCTTCTGTTTCCGCGACGTGCGCGACCCCACCCGCGTCCAACACTCGGTCGCCGAACGGCTCTCGCAACGGGTTTTCGGCCTTGCCCTGGGCGATGAAGATCTGAACGATCACGACCGCCTGCGCCACGATCCGTCGCTCGGAGCCATAGCGGGAAGAACCGATCAGGGGGCATCGTTGGCAAGTTAAGATTACGGTGCGGCGGGTGTGGGTGCATTTGTCAGACGCGTTTCCCTTGCAGGCGGTGTTTTGGCATGCGTCGGCGCGATTGCGCTGCTGAAGGGCGGCCGGAGAGGCAGCGAAAGCAAGGACGAGAAGGCGGAGGGGGTCCGGCGAGCGGAGCCGTGCCTGAAAGGGCCCATCGACGAGCGACTAGAGCCCCGCCACGGGATCGCAGGGCCGCCGAAGCGACCTGAGTTCGCCTCGACGAGGGGGGCTCTCTCGGTTTTCGGGAAAAAGGGCCCCAACTCCACTTGGTGCGGTAAAGCTGAATACTAATGAGAAATGGCGGCTAAATCTGATAGAGTTTCAGCTTGGCCTCGTCGAGTTCGACGCCCAGACCGGGCCGGTTGGAGGCTCTTACTTTGCCTTCACGGAATTCGAGGCGCTCGGTGACCACGTCGTCGAGGTAGGCGACCGGGTTGAGGATGTCGCAGGGGAACTCCTCGGCTCCGATGCCGGGGCTGGCCATCGCCAGATGCGCCATGGCGGCGCTGGCGACACCGAGTTCCAGGTTGCTTCCCACCGTGCACGTAAGCCCGGCGGCTTCGGCGATCGCGGTGATCTTGCGGGCGGATCCGATGCCGCCGCCTTTACCGACGTACACCGAGAGAATATCGGCGGCCCCGGCGCGGGCGAGGGCCATCGCGTCCTGCGGCGTATTGCAGCTTTCGTCGGCCATCACGGGGACCGAGACGGCGCGGCGGACATCGACCATCCATTGCAGGTCGAGCGCGGCGACGGGCTGTTCGGCGAAGATGAGCCGACAGGATTCGTGGATCTCGCGAATGCACTGGATGGCGACGCGGGGGCTCGAACCGCCGTTGGCGTCGACGCCCATGGGGAAGGCCGTGCCGATGGCGGCACGGACGGCTTTGGCGCGGGCGATGTCGGCTTGGGGCTCGATACCGACCTTCACTTTTAACGCGCGAATGCCGAGGCCGATCGCCCATTCGGCGCGGCGGGCCGCCTCAGCGGGTTCGAGGCCGGAGACGGACATCTTGATGGGGACCCACTCGCGGACGGCACCGCCGAGCAGGCGGAAGACCGGTAAGTTTGCTGCCTTGCCGAGGATATCCCACAGGGCCATTTCGAGGCCGGACTTCGTAAAGGGATGGCCGAAGACGGAACGGCGCATTTTGGCGCTCAGACGCTCAATATCGCGGGGGTCTTCGCCAATGATGGCCGGAGCGAGAAAGCTATTGATGACATAGACTGCCGTCACGGCGTCCTCGCCGCTCCAGACGGCGGTGCAGGAGACCTCGCCGAGGCCATAAATGCCTTCATCCGTCAGCACTTTCAGCATCACGAACGGCGACTGATCATGCAGGCCCAGGCTGCCGCGAATGACTAACTCCGGGCGGATGGGGACGCGGACGGGATAGGTTTCAATCGCGACGATTTTCACAGGACGCCATACTTGGCGAACACGTCGCGAAGGTAGGCTCCGGCTTGTAACTCGGCGCGGGAGTGGTTTTCGCGGTTGACCTTATCGGCGGCAATGGCGAGCGTCTCTTCGACGATGGCGGCAGGGATAACCATGATGCCGTC
This sequence comes from Acidobacteriota bacterium, assembly GCA_026394015.1. Lineage (GTDB taxonomy): Bacteria > Acidobacteriota > Terriglobia > Bryobacterales > Bryobacteraceae. The sequence goes on along the minus strand of JAPKZA010000353.1, from coordinate 8,810 downwards.
GAAGTCGCCGAAGACGAAGTCGCCGGGGTTGACGATCACCTCGCCGCAGTCGACCGGCACGTTGTAGCCGGTGACGATGCCGCGGCCCATGGAGTCGACGGGTTTGATGCCGGCGGCGAAGACCGGGAAGGCGATCTCTTCGATTTTGCGGATATCGCGGACGAGGCCATCGATGACAGCACCGCGGGCACCGCGGGCTTTCGAAGCAGTCGAAAGCAGTTCGCCCCAGGGCGCGTTGCGGGCGGATTTTTGGGTGCCGACGACGGCGATTTCGCCGGGGAGGAGGCTATCGACGGCCTCAATCTCCAGGCCATAGGCATCGGCCGGGATGTGATAGACGTCTGAACACGTAATCGTGCGGGCCCAACCGGCCATCACGCAGCCCGGGTGCACGGGGCGGAGGTATTCGCGCATGGCTTGATGGCGAACCCCGAGTTGGTCTAAGGCGTCAGAAACGACGGCGGTGTAGAGCTCCCGCTCGGCCATTTCGGCTAGTTCGATCCGCTTGGCTTGATCCATGATGTCAATCCATTTTACAAGGAACGCCCCGGGGTTGAAGCCGGGGCGTCCAGAATGCGGGGCGGATTATGCCTTCAGGTTTTTGCCGAAGAACTCGAGGGTGCGGGTCCAGGAGAGTTTGGCGGCGGCTTCGTCGTAACGGGGGGTGGTGTCGTTATGGAAGCCGTGGTTGGTGTTGTCGTAGATGAAGGTTTGATAAGGCTTTTTGTTGGCCTTCAGCGCCTCTTCGTAGGCCGGGATGCCGGCGTTGACGCGGGTATCGAGTCCGCCGTAGTGGAGCATGAGCGGGGCCTGGATCTTCGGGACATCGGCGGCGGGGGCCTGTCCGCCATAGTACGGGGCGGCGGCGCTGAGGTCGGCGCCCATGCGGACGGCGAGGGCGTTGCAGATGCCGCCGCCGAAGCAGAAGCCGACCGCGCCGACTTTGCCGTTCCCTTCCGGATGGGCTTTCAGCCAGCGGGCGGCGGCTTCAAAATCCATGCCCATTTTGGCGCGGTCGACCGTGCCGAACAGCTTGCCGCCCTTTTCGTCGTCGCCGGGGTAGCCGCCGACGGAGGTGAGGCCGTCACCGGCGAAGGCGAGGTAGCCGGCGGTGGCCAGACGGCGGGCCACGTCTTCAATGTAGGGATTGAGTCCGCGATTCTCGTGGATGACGAGCACGGCGGGGAACTTCGCACCTTTGGCGGGTTTGGCGAGGTGGCCCTTGATTTCGCCGTTGCCGTTCGGGGACGGCACGGTGGCCGTGGTGGCGATGATGCGCGGGTCCGACTTCGGTACCTGCTCGGCGAACGCATAGTTGGCGCGAAGACTTTCCCACAGACCGACGGCGGTGACGCCACCGACGGCGAAGCGTTTGGCTCGATCGAGGAATTCGCGGCGCTCAATGTCCCCGTGGACGTAGAGGTCGAACAGATTCAGCAGTTCTTGAGGAAAATCAGATGCCTTTTTGCGTTCCATAGGCTAAAAGGGACGAAGTTTGCCGAGGGCATGTTACCGGCTTCGCCATCGATTGTGTTAAATTAGATTCTGTTGCGGTGCCCTTAGCTCAGCTGGTAGAGCGTCGGATTGTGGTTCCGAATGTCGCGGGTTCGAACCCCGTAGGGCACCCCAATCATTAGTGATCGGTCGTGGTGGCTTCCAGATCGACCGTTTTCCAATCGCCCCGCTTGGCGGCGAGCATGGCTTCCTTCATGCACGTGCCGCAGTGGGAGCTGTGGTTATCGCGGAAGCAATCGAGCAGGCCCTTATGGCCGACGGAGCGGTCGCAGTAGCAGTAGCAGGGCTGCTGAGCGAGGATTTCCGGGATCTCCTTGGCGACTTGGTAGGCCTTGCGGATCATGGGGTCAGTAAAGGTTTTGGGGTCGAGGGTGAGGGGAAGGGGACGGGCGGCGGCGGCCGTCTCGTGGAAGTAGGGGGTGGGAGGCGGGTCCGGGATCATCTTTTTCGCGTTCGAGGCGTTCGCGTTCGAGGCGACCGGCGTCGGTTGGGTTGGCGATTCTGTGGTGCAACCGGCGAGGATCAGGAACGGCAGGGAAATTAGGAGAACACGCATAAGTTTAGTGTAATGGGGCGATGACGAATCTGCTGGCGGAGCCGGAGTTAGGCGGCACTACCATGGTGAGTCGGATGCTGGCCGCCGAAGCTGGGTTGCGGGTTGTTTTGTTCCATTTCGCGCCGGGCCACGAGTTAGCGGCGCATCGGGCCCCGGTGCCGATCTCGATCCAGATTCTGGTGGGAGAGGGCGAATTGCTCCACGGAGGCGAATGGCGACCGGTGGCGGCGGGTTCGCTGCTCGTGTTGCCAGCGAACGAGGAACACGGGGTACGGGCGACTTCGGCGATGACGATGCTGTTAACGATGGCGCGGTAGACTGGAAGCTTGCTGATGGGTCTTCCTGGTGCCATGTTCGTGCGCAACTTGATTGCGCGCCGTAATCTGCTTTCTCAGTTGGTCCGCCGCGATTTCCGCCAACGCTATATCGGCTCGGCAGCCGGTTGGCTTTGGGGCTTGCTGCATCCGATTGTTCAATTGGCGAGTTGGACCTTCGTCTTCTCTTACTGCCTGAATACGCCGATGCCGCCCGGCGAGGCGACGCAAAACTATACGTTGTTTCTGCTGTGCGGGTACTTGCCGTGGATGCTTTTCCAGGAAACCGTACAGCGCAGCGCGAATTCGATTCTCGAACATTCGAATCTGATTACGAAAACGCTGTTTCCGAGCGAATTGCTGCCCATTTCGGTGTTTTTCTCGTCGGTGCTGAACCATCTGCTGGCGGTGGCACTGGCGGTGACGGCGGTCGCCTTCTGGGACGGCCATTTCTACTGGACGCTGCTTTTTCTGCCGATCTATACCGGCTTCCTGGGGATGCTGGCGGTGGGCATCGGCTGGGTGTTTGCGAGCTTGCAGGTCTATCTGCGCGATACGGCCCAGGGCGTGATCGTGTTTTTGACGTTGTGGTTTTGGGCGACGCCAATCTTCATCAGCGAGGCGCAGGTGCCGGAGGGGGTCCGCTTTATCTTGCGGGCGAACCCCCTATCTTTATTCGTCAAGGCGTATCGGGCGCGGTTGCTTTCGACCGACCTGCCGAACCTGCACGAGCTAGCGTTGATTGCTTGCTGGAGCGTAGGCGCGTTTTTTATTGGCGGAATGTTTTTCCGCCACTTGAAACGGGGTTTCGCCGACGTTCTTTAGAGTGCTTCGCGGAGCGCCGAAAGCAGCATGTCGACGTTGGCGGCCTGCGAGCATTCGCCCATCAGGCCGATGCGGAACACTTGTCCAGCGAGTTGGCCGAAGCCGCCCTGGATTTCGATGCTGTGCTTCTCCATCAGCTTTTTGCGGACGTCGAGGTCGTTGACCCCGGCGGGTACCTTCGGGGTATGCAGGGCCCACATCCGGTCGGCCGGGGCAACGAGCATTTCGAGGCCCATCGCTTCCAGGCCGGCCGTGAACGCGGCGGCGTTGCTCCGATGCCGTTCAAAGCGGGCTTCGACGCCTTCTTCCATGACGAGGGCGATGCCTTCGCGAAGGGCGTAGAACATCGAGATCGGGGCCGTGTGGTGGTAGCGGCGCGAGCCCTCGTAGTAGTCGGCGAGCATCTTCAGGTCGAAGTACCAGGTCCGCTGGGCCGACTTGCGGGCCATCAGGCGTTCCAAGGCGCGCGGCGAGCAGGTGATGGGCGACAGGCCGGGAGGGCAGCTTAAGCCTTTCTGCGTGCAGCTATAGGCGATGTCGATCCCGACGGCGTCCAGGTTGATGGGCATCGTGCCGAGCGAGGTGACGCAATCGGCGATGGTCAACGCGTCGATCTCTTTGGCCGCCTTGCAGATGGCGTGGCCGGGGGTGGAGACGCCGGTGGATGTCTCGCCGTGGACGAAAGCGACGACGTGGGGTTTTTCGCGGAGGATGGCTTCGGTGGCTTCGTCGTCAGAGACGGTTTGGCCCCAGGGCTTGTCGACGCGGATGACTTCGGCTTCCTGGCGTTTGCCCATTTCGACCATGCGGTCGCTGAAGTAGCCGCCGTTGAAGACGAGGAACTTCGAGCTGGGTTCGACGAAGTTTGCGATGGAGGCTTCCATGCCGCCGCTGCCGGTGGCGGAGATGGCCATCGTGAAGGGGTTGGCGGTGCCGAACACCTGTTGGAGGCCGGTGCGGATCTCCTGGTTGATCTCGAAAAAGAACGGATCGAGATGGCCGACGACGGGTTTTGCCATTGCCTCGTACACGCGAGGTGCCACCATGGACGGACCCGGTCCAAATAATAAGCGCTTTGGTGGATTTAGAGGAGCAAGTGTATAAGACATATCGTTAGGATAACGTTTTGACACTTCCGATTGAAAGTTTGCTGCCGTCGATCGTCGCCTCTTTGGCGGCGACCCCGAATTTGGTCATCGAAGCGCCGCCCGGGGCGGGGAAGACGACGCGGGTGCCCGCGGCGATTCTGGCGGCGGGGATGGACGAGGTTCTCGTGCTGGAGCCGCGTCGGCTGGCGGCGCGTTTGGCGGCGCGGCGGGTGGCGACCGAACTGGGCGAGAAGCTCGGCGAAACGGTGGGGTACCAGGTGCGGTTCGAAGACGTGACCGGGCCCCGGACGCGGCTGCGATTTCTAACCGAGGGTGTGTTGACCCGTCGGCTGCTGAGCGACCCGACGCTGCGCGGGGTGAAGACGGTGGTGCTCGATGAGTTCCACGAGCGGCATTTGGATGGCGACCTGGCGCTGGCGTTATTGCTCGATTTGCAGCGGCGGAAGCGGCCGGATTTGCGGCTCGTCGTGATGTCGGCGACGCTGGACGCCGCGCCGATTGCCGCGCATTTGGGGGGCTGCCCGGTGCTGCGGAGCGAAGGCAAGCTGTACCCGATGGAGGTGGAGTACACGCCGCACTCCGGGGCGACGCTGGAGCAGCTGGTGGGGCAGGGCGTGGAGCGGTTGGCGAAGAAGGGGCTGACGGGGGACGTGCTGGTGTTCTTGCCGGGCATCGCCGAGATGCGGCGGGCGCAGCGGCAGTTGGGCGCATTTCGCACGTTTCTGCTGCACGGCGATATGTCGCCGGAAGAGCAGGATTTGGCGCTGGCGGCGGGCGGGGAGCCGAAAGTGATTCTGGCGACGAACGTGGCGGAAAGCTCGATTACGATTCCCGGGGTGACGGCGGTCGTTGATAGCGGCTTGGCGCGGGTGGCCGTCGATTCGCCGTGGACGGGGATGCCGTCGATTGAGATCGCGCGGGTGAGCCAGGCGTCGGCGACGCAGCGGGCGGGCCGGTCGGCGAGGACGGCGCCGGGGCGGGTGATTCGGTTGTATCCGCAGGAAGAGTTCGTCCGGCGGCCGGCGCAGGACGCGCCCGAAATTACGCGACGAGAGCTTTCGCAACTGCTCGTGAACCTACATGGTTGCGGCGTGAAAGACGCCTTGGCGCTGCCGTGGTTGACGCCGCCGCCCGGGCCATCGATTGCGGCGGCGGAGACGTTGCTGGGGCGGCTGGGGGTTGTGGTGGAAGGCGAATTGACGCCGCTGGGGAAGAAGATTGCGCAGTTGCCGGTGCATCCGCGGTTGGGGCGGCTGATGGTGGACGGCGGGGAAGACGGCTGCCGCGCGGCGGCGGTGCTTTCGAATGGGGATCGGCTGGAAGGGAAGCCGCCGCATCTGGTGGATTCGGATTTGTTTCTGCTGCTCGAACGGCCTTGGGGGCCGCAGACGATACGGACCTACGAACAGTTGCGGCGGGCGGCGCGGCCGGTGCGGAAGGACGACACGGCGCTGCTGATGGCGTTGACGGCGGCGTTCAGCGATCGGCTGGGAAAGCGGCGGCCGAACGGCGAGATCCTGCTGGCGAGCGGCGGGCAGGCGGCGTTGGCGGAGGGGTCCGGGGTGCGGCAGGCGGACTTGGTGGTGGCGATTGAGATGGAGAACCGGGGGACGCCGGTGATCCGGTTGGCGAGTAAGGTGGAGCCGGAGTGGCTGCTGGATCTGTTTCCAGAGCGGCTAGAGAGTCGGGACGGCGTGGAGTGGAACCGGACGGCGGAGCGGGTGGAGCGGGTGAGCGCGCTGCTGTTCGATGGGTTGGTGATTGAAGAGACGCGGAGCGGCGGGCCGGACCCGGAGCAGGCGGCGGAGCTATTGGCGGCGAAGGCGCTGGAGGTGGGCATCGCGCGGTTCGGCGACGTGAGCGGGTTGATGGCACGGTGGCGCTTTGCGGGGTTGGCGGAGCCGGATTTGGCAAAGACGATCGCCGGGGCTTGCTACGGCTTGCGGAGTTTTGCGGAGTTGAAGGGGCTGCTGGGCGATGGGGGACTGGAACGCATTTTGCTGGAAGGGGCCGAGGAGCGGGCGCAGTTAGAGGCGCGGGCCCCGGCGCGGGTGAAGTTGGCGAAGGGGCGGTCGGTGGCGGTGAATTATGTGGACGGGCAGACGCCGTGGGTGGCGTCGCGGCTGCAGGATTTCTTCGGCATGCGCCAGACGCCGTTAGTGGGGCAGACGCCGGTGGTGGTGCATCTGCTGGCGCCGAATCAGCGGCCGGTGCAGGTGACGCAGGACTTGGCGGGATTTTGGGAACGGCACTATCCGGCGCTGCGGCGCGAGTTGGGTCGGCGGTATCCGCGGCACGCTTGGCCGGAGGATCCGTTCGAGGGGTAGAATAAACAGCGGAAATGCTTACTCGACGAGATCTGATGTTCGGCCTGGCGGCGCCGCTGAAACTGCCGCGGAAGTTGCGGTTGGCCGTGATTGGCACGGTTGGCCACATCGGCGACGTACTGGCGCCGCTGCCGAAGTTGCCCGAGGTGGAACTGGTGGCGGTGGCGGAGACGGATCCGGACGGGTTGAAGATCGTGGCGGGTCGGCCTGTGCTGAAGAACGCGAAGCAGTACAGCGACTATCGCAAGATGCTCGACGAGATGAAGCCGGACGTGGTGGCGATCTGCAACGACAACGGCGCGCGGGCGGGGGCGGTGCTGGAATGCGCCGAACGCAAGCTGCCCATGATCGCCGAAAAGCCGCTGGCGATTGACCGCAAGCAGTACGAAAAAGTGAAGCGGGCGATCGAGCGTTCGGGTCAACCGATTCAGTTGATTTTGCCGATGCGCTATGAGCCGCATTACAAAGCGCTGAAGGAGATTGTAGCGAGCGGCACCATCGGCGAGGTGGGCCAGATCAGCAGCCAAAAGAGCTACAAATCGGGCAATCGGGCGGGCTGGTATAAGGATCCGGCGAGCTATGGCTCCACGATTTTATGGATCGGCATTCACATGTTCGACCTGATGCGGTGGTGTTCCGGGCGGGAGTTTACCGAGGCGTTTTCCTATCAGGGGCAGGTGGGCGCCGGGCCCGCAATCGGTCGCATGGAGAACACGACGACGACGATATTGCGGATGGATAACGGCGGCTCGGCGTCGCTGCATATGGACTACTATCGGACGGAGCAGGCCGCGACGCATGGGGACGATCGGGTGCGGATTGCCGGGTCAAAGGGCGTGGTGGAATATATGGCGGCGACGGGGGTGACGCTGCTCGAACAGGGCAAGAAACCGCTGGTGGTGAGCCCGTTGCCGGAGCCGGGGCAGATCTTTGTTGACTTCCTGGGTTGGGCCTTCGCAGGCCAGCCGTGCTCGATGCCGTTGACCGATATCTGGGGCGTGAATGAGATCACCTTGGCGGCTCACGAATCGGCAGTGGCGCATAAGGCGATTCGGATATAAGAATCGGCCCGGCTGAAAAATCCGGGAATTGGTAGGGGTGAAGGGGTGAACGGGACCGGCAACGGGGCGAAGCGGAGTGGGTCCGTTTGGCCCTGGCCGTGCAGTGGGCCGGGGCATGAATCGTGTCCTTTTTCTCATGGCGCTGGCGGCGGCATCGGTTTCGGCTCAGACGAGCCGGGGGTCGGTGTCGGGGTTGGTGCAGGATCCTTCGGGTGCTGCTGTGGCGGTGGGCGGGGTAGAACTGCGTAACCTCGAAACGGGAGTTGTGCGGACGAGCCCGACCAACGATGGAGGGCTGTATCGGTTCGATGCGGTCGATCCGGGTCGTTACGATCTGACGGTGAAGTCGGCAGGGTTCAAGGCTTTCAGCGCTCGGAATTTTTCGGTGTTGGCGGGGCAAGCGCTGAACGTGGACGCGCGGATGGAGATTGGCGACGTGCAGGCGACGGTGGAGGTGTCCGCGGAAGGGGTGGCGTTGCAGACCGAGTCGATGGTGCGCGGATCGAGCATCGAACGAACGAACATTGTGCAGTTGCCGTTCAGCGCGCGGAATCCGGTGCAGTTGGCGTTCACGCTGCCGGGGGTGAACACGAGCCGCTTCGTGAGCGGGAGCGATTCGTTCAGCGTGAACGGGTCGCGCGGACGCAGCAATAACTTCCTGATTGACGGTACGGAGAATAACGACATTTCGGTTGGCGGGCAGGCGTTTCAGATTCGAATCCCGGACGCGGTGCAGGAGGTGGCGGTGCAGACTTCGAACTACGATGCCGAGTTCGGCCGGGCGGCGGGGGCGGTGGTGAACGTGGTGACGCGGGCGGGGACGAACTCGCTCCACGGCACGGCCAGCTACCTGCTCGATTCGACGACGGACGACGCGATTACGAACACGCAGAGCCTTTCGCCCGATATTCAAAAGCGGGGGAAACCGTTCGCCGGGACGAACCAGATTTGGAACGGGACGCTGGGCGGCCGGATCATCAAGGACCGGACGTTTTTCTTCGTCGCTTTCGGCGAGGACCGGCGGAACGCGCAGGCGAGCAACTCGCTGCGGGTGCTGTCGGCGAATGGCCGCGCGACGCTGCAGCGGCTGTTTCCGAAGGGAA
>JAPKZA010000448.1:13748-15543 GCA_026394015.1 Acidobacteriota bacterium | reverse complement strand
GGGGAGGGCGAGGGACACTTCCAATTATAAGCGGTCTCTTTTGCCATTTCTAGTCATTTAAGGCTATTATGATGAAAACACTAAGGAAACCGAGCTCAACGCTACAAGCATGATGGCAATTTCTGGACGGGCTCTAGTTAGTCGACGGTGACGAGGATTTTACTCGTTGCCGCAGGGTTCGCGGCCCAGTCCGCGAACGCCTGCGGCGCGTCGTTGAGGGAGACGACGCGGGAGATCAGGGCGCTGAGGGGGAAGGTCCGCTTGGCGAGCATGTTGATGACGGCGGCGAAATCTTCGACGAGGGCGTTGCGGGAGCCGAGGATGTCGAGTTCCTTCTGGACGAAGAGGCGGGTCTCGTACGCGACAGGCTCCTTGGCGTAGCCGATGTAGACGACGCGGCCGGTGAAGGCCACTTCTTCGACCGCGGCGCGGAAGGTTTGGGGCAGGCCGATGGCTTCGATGATGACGTCAGGGCCTAAGCCGCCGGTCATGTCTTTTAGGGCTTCGGAGTTGAGACCGTTCATCGTGAGCGTTGCGCCGGCCTGGCGGGCTAGGGCGAGCTTGGCATCGTCGACGTCGATGGCGATGACGCGGGCTCCGCGTTCGGCGGCACCGGCGACCGCGCCGAGGCCGACGGCTCCGCAGCCGAGGACTGCGACGGTGTCGCTTGCAGTGACGCGACCGCGAGCGGCGGCGTGGAAGCCGACGGTGAGCGGTTCGACGAGGCAGAGTTCCTGGGCGGTGAGGGTCGGGGCGAGGAGCAGCTTTTGCCAGGGGACGGCGATGAATTCGGTGAGGGCTCCGTCGCGCTGGACGCCGAGGGTTTCGTTGAACTGGCAGGCGTTGGGGCGGAGACGGAGGCAGGAGGCGCACTTGCCGCAGGCGGTGTAGGGCGACAGCGTGACGGGAAGACCGGTGACGAATTGGGCGGGGACATCCGCGCCTGACTGGACGATTTCGGCGGAGATTTCGTGGCCGGGGATGCGGGGATACGAGACGAGGGGGTTCTTGCCTCGGTAGCTGTTGAGGTCAGTTCCGCAGAGGCCGACCATCTTGACGCGGAGGAGGACGTCGGTCGAAGACGGTTCTGGAGAGGCGGTTTGGCCGAGGCCGATCTGGCCGGGTTCAGTAAGGACGAGGGCTTTCATCAGAATTGAATTTTAGCGCCAAGTTGGAGGCGGCGGGGCGCGGAGTTGATGCCGGTAGTGGAGCCGAAGGTGTTGGAGGTCGGGTTGCCGTTGGGGGCACCGAAGTAGACGGCGTTGAAGACGTTGAAGGCGTCGACCTGGATGACGACGGAGATGGACTCGCGGAGCTTGACGCGCTTGGTGAGCGACGCGTCCCAGTTGCGGGTGTAATCGGAGCGAACGTTGGGGAGGAAACGGGGTCCGTTGGGGATGGTGAACTCGGGGGCGACGGCGAAGGCGGCGGTGTTGAACCAGGGTTTGGTGCAGCCGCAGCGGGGGTCGAAGTCGCGGGCGTTGGCGCGGGCGACGTCGTAGTCGATTTTGGCTTGCTGGCCGTAGACGATGTTGGCGCGGGCGGGTTCGGCACCGGCGAGGCGGGACTGCTGACCGCCGCCGACGGCGATGGCGCGGCCGGATTCGAGGGTGGAGACGCCGAAGATGGTCCAGCCGCTGAGGAGGCGGTTCTTGCCGAGCGGGAGTTCATAGGCGAAGTTCAGAATGAAGCGCTGGGGGACGTCCCAGGCGGAGATGGAGCGTTCGAGGCGGATGTTATAGATGTCGCGGAGGGCAGAGTTGTCGTTGAAGGAGTTGCCGTTGCCGACGCCGCC
>JAPKZA010000448.1:0-13728 GCA_026394015.1 Acidobacteriota bacterium | reverse complement strand
AGGCTGAGGCCCTTCGAGAAGCGGCGTTCGACCTTGAAGGTGACGGCGTGATAGATGGAGTCGCCGACCGGGGGGCGGAGATAGTTGAGGCTGCCGCCGTAAGCGTTAGCGGTGCTGGCGGCGGCGTAAGTGGGATAGGGCTTGAGTAACTGCATGCGGGGGACGGTGGCAGTGGAGAGCAGGCCGGTGGAGAACTGGCCGAAGTAGGGGTTGGGGACGCGTTCGTTGAGCCAGGCTCCGCCTTGCTTGAGATAGTCGGCGTTGATTTGGTTGAGTTCGAGGCCGGGGATGGGGAGATGGACACCGCGGGAGCCCATGTACGTGGCGTCGATGACGGTGGTTTTGCCGAACTGCTTTTGGAGGGCGGCGTTCCACTGTTGCTGGTAGCCGGGGGGCTGGTTACGGATGGTGATGTTGGTGAAGGTGCCGCGACGGTAGGAGCCGTCTTCGACGCGGGCGGCGGAGGCGGGGGAGGCGATGCCGCCGGGGAAGGGGTTCGAGAGGGTCGTGCGGGGGGTGTAATCGGGGTTGAGGACGTCGGCGTTAATGGTGTAGTTGAAGGGGGTGGTGACGACGCCAGGTTCGAGGCCGAGGGGGAGATAGAAGATGCCGTGGCCGGCGCGGAAGACGGTGTTTTTGGGGCCGCGATAGGCGAAGCCGATGCGGGGGCCGAAGTTGCGCTTGTTGGACTCGCGGATGGAGGTGGGGTTGCCATTGCCGGTGAAGAGGAGGGCGCCGCGGTCGGCGGGGTTGAAGTACGTGAGGCGATTGTGGGATTCGGCGGTGCCAGTTTCGAGGTCCCAGCGAAGGCCGAGGTTGAGGGTTAGGCGGCTCGTGATGCGCCAATCGTCTTGGATGTACGCGCCGAGGTACTGGTGGTAGGCGGTGAGGGCTTGGACGCGTTCATAGCTGAAGTCGCCGGTGCCGAGGAGGAAGCTGGCGAGGGGATAACCTTGGGACGGGTTGGCGGCGGCGAGGTGATCTTGCTGGGTGAAGTTCGCGCCGAAGGAGTAACTGCCGACGGGGTTGAAGACTTGGAAGGGGTAGAAGCGATAGAGGCGGTATTCGCCGCCGGCGCGGAGGTTGTGTTTGCCGCGGGTCCAGACGAGTTGGTTCTGGACGCCTTGGGTATCGCGGGGTTGGTTGTTGTAGGCGCGGCCGCCGACGGCGGTGAAGCCGAAGTTGAAGTTGGGATAGAAGAGGACGTTGGCGTTGTCCCGGATGTAGGAGGGCAAGCCGATGGTGGTGGGATCGAAGCCGATGGTGGCGAGGGGGAATTGGTTGGCGCGGAAGCGGGTATAGGAGTAGCGGAAGACGTTGGAGAGGCGGGGAGTGAGTTGGTAGGTGTCGTCGAGGCCGATGTTGCCGAAGGTGTCTTTGACGGACGTTGTGTCGGCGAACTGGACGATTTTGCCGGGGTTGTCTTGCAGGTTGGATTGGGAGTTGAGGCGGAAGAAGAGGCGGTGGCGGTCGTTGAAGAAATGGTCGACGCGGCCGCTATAGAGGTCTCGGGAGTACTTCTGTTGGTCCTTGAAGAAGTAGTTGTGGAGGTTCGAGACGGGGACGCCGGGGCGGTTGGCGAGGGGGAAGTCGGTGAGGACGCGGAGGGCGATGGGGTTCTGCCGATTGGCGGGGACGATGTTATTGGGGAAGGCGTCGCGGAAGGGCCGGCCGTTAACGATGCGGGTGGTCGACGGATCGAAGATGCGGACGAGGGTGGGGGTGCCGGAGATGAGGCGGAGGGATTGGGAGAAGTCGCCGGAGCGTTCGAGGGCGGTGGGGACGGTGAAGAGGCCCTGGATGGGATCGCGTTCGCGGCGGCCTTCGAAGCTGAAGAAGAAGAAGGTCTTGTTCTTACGGACGGGGCCGCCGAGGGTGAGGCCGTATTGGTTGCGTTTGACGATGGGGCGGGGGTTGCCGAAGCGGTTGTTGGAGAAGCTGTTGGCGTTGAAGACGGTGTTCTGGTGGTAGTAGTAAGTGGAGCCGTGGAGTTGGTTGGTGCCGGACTTCGTGACGATATTGACCGCGCCGCCGCCGGAGCGGCCGAATTCGGCGGAGTAGGAGTTGGTTTCGAGGCGGAACTCCTGGACGGAGTCGACGGCGGGGACGATGACGACGCCGTTGAAGTCGCCGATGGTGTTGGGGGCTCCGTCGAGGAGGACTTCGTTGGTGGAGGTGCGGCCGCCGCCAACGGAGAAGTTGGAATCGAAGACGTTGCGGCCGCTGCGGGAGGCACCGACACCGGAGGCGGCGATGACGCCGGGGAGGCTGCGGAGCATGCCCATGACGTTACGTTCGATGAGGGGGTATTGCTCGATGAGTTTACCTTCGATGGTGGCGCCGACGGAGGAGGTTTCCGATTGGAGGAGGGGGAGTTCGGCGGTGACGTCGACGGAGGTGGTGGTTTGGGCGAGGGCGAGGGCGAAATTGAGGGTGGCGGTTTGGTTGATTTCGAGGCGAATTTCGCGCCGGACCTGGGTTTGGAGGCCGGGGGCGGTGACGGTAACTTCGTAGGTGCCGGGGAGGAGGAGGGGGATGTTGAATGTGCCGGTGGAGTCGGTGGTGGCTACCTTCTTGGTTTGGGTGGAGACGGCGAGGGCCGTGAGGGTCGCGTTGGGGACGGCGGCCTGGGTGGGGTCCGTGATGATGCCGGTGAGGCGGGCGTTGAAGGTTTGGGCGGTGAGGGAGGCGGCGAAGGTCAGGAGCTTGAGAAGGCGACGCATAGGGATTGTCCGCCTAGTGTAACGTTTTGAGGCGCCGTACCCGATACAATGGGAGGACCTATGAAGGCTTACGTATACGTCACCTTGAAGAAGACCGTCCTGGATGCGCAGGGCAAGACAGTAACCCAGGCGCTGCGGGGCATGGGCCATACCGCGATTGCCGATGTGCGGCAGGGGAAGTACTTTGAACTGACCTTGGCGGAGGGGACGGATTTGGAAGCGGTCCGGCCAGAGATTGAGCAGATTGCGGCCGAGGTTTTGGCCAATCCGGTGATTGAAGACTATCGGATCGAGTTTGGAGGCTAGTTTGTAAGATGTGCGGAATCGTAGGGTATATCGGGAATAAGAAGACCGTGCCGGTGTTACTGGACGGGCTGAAGCGGCTCGAGTATAGGGGATACGATTCCGCCGGAATTGCCGTCGTGAACTCCGCGGGGGAGTTACTGATTCGGCGAGCTTCCGGGAAGCTGCATAACCTGGAAGAGGCGGTGCGGATGACTCCGGTGGAGGGCGAGTACGGGATTGGCCATACGCGCTGGGCGACGCACGGGCGGCCGACGGAGGAGAACGCGCATCCCCATACGGGGCCGATGCGGAACGTGGTGCTGGTGCATAACGGGATCGTCGAGAACTATCTGGATCTCCGGCGGGAGTTAGAGGCCGTGGGGCACGTGTTTGTAACGGAGACGGATACCGAGATCGTGGCCCACTTAGTGGAGGGGTATCTGGATGGGAATCTGGAGACGGCGGTACGGAAGGCGGTGAAGCGGCTGAACGGAGTGTTTGCGTTGGCCGTGATGGCGGTGAGCGAGCCGGGTAAGATCGTCGCGGCGCGGAATGGCCCGCCGGTGGTGATTGGGTTAGGGGAAGGGGAGTATTTCGTGGCGTCGGACGTGCCGGCGATTTTGAGCCATACGCGGGATATGTTCTTCCTGGATGACGGGGACATTGCGGTGGTGACGAAGGACGGGGTGATGCTGGCGGACTTTGAAGGGGTGCCGGTGACGCGGCAGGTTACCCATATCTTGTGGGATCCGATTATGGCCGAGAAGGGCGGCTATAAGCACTTCATGTTGAAGGAGATCTACGAGCAGCCGCGGGCGGTGCGGGATACGCTCTTGGGTCGGATCAGCCAGGAGACTGGTAAGGTGTTTCTGGAGGAGATTGCGATTTCGCCGGATGAGTTCCGGCGGTTTCGGCAGATCCGGATTATTGCTTGCGGGACTAGTTGGCACGCGGCGTTGGCGGGCAAGTTCATGATCGAGAAGCTGGCGCGGGTGCCGGTGGAGGTCGACTACGGGAGCGAGTTCCGGTACCGGGATCCGATCGTGGATAGCGACACGCTGACGATTGTGATTTCGCAGTCTGGCGAGACGGCGGATACGATTGCGGCGCAGCGGGAGGCCAAGCAGAAGGGTTCGAAGACGCTGGCGATTTGTAACGTGATAGGGTCCATGATTACGCGGGAGGCGGCGGGTACGATGCTGACTCATGCGGGGCCGGAGATTGGCGTCGCGTCGACGAAGGCGTTTACTTCGCAGGTTACGGCGTTGTTTGTGTTGGCGATGTATCTGGGGCAGATTCGCGGGACGCTGAGCGAGGCGGAGTCGCAGGCGTTAGTTACGGAGTTAGTGCGGATTCCGGGTAAGTTGGAGCATATCCTGTCACGGAGCGCTCCCTACGAGGAGATTACCAAGGCGCTGTTCCGGGCGACCGATTTCCTGTATCTGGGGCGGGGGATCCACTTCCCGATTGCTCTGGAAGGGGCTTTGAAGCTGAAGGAGATCAGCTACATCCATGCCGAGGGGTATCCGGCGGGGGAGATGAAGCATGGGCCGAATGCGCTGATCGATGAGAAGTTGCCGGTGGTGGTGTTGGCGGCTTATGACCCGAAGGACGAGGCGTCGCGGTTGCGGTATGAGAAGACGCTATCGAACATTCAGGAAGTGAAGGCGCGGGAAGGGATCGTGATTGCGATCATGAACGAGGGCGATGAGGACGTGCGGAAGATGGCGACTTATGCGATTGAGGTGCCGTGGTCTTACGATATCCTGCTGCCGATTCTGGAGATGGTGCCGTTGCAGTTACTGGCGTATCATATTGCGGTGCGGCGGGGATGCGACGTGGATCAGCCGCGGAATTTGGCTAAGTCGGTGACTGTCGAGTAATGCGGCAAGCGATGACGGCGATCCGGGTGACGACCCCGGGCAAGGGTTTGTTTGAGATCACGAGCGAGGTGGAGGGCTGGCTGGGTCGGCAGTCCGTCAAGACGGGTTTGCTGACGCTGTTCATTCGACACACTTCGGCCTCGCTGACGGTGCAGGAGAATGCGGATCCGGATGTGATTGCGGACTTGAACGACTGGTTCGGCCGCCTGGTGAAAGAGGACGATCCGCACTTCCGGCATGTGCTGGAGGGTGCGGACGACATGCCGGCGCACATACGCAGTGCATTGACGGCGGTGCAGATTGCGGTGCCGGTGATGAATTCCCGGATGGTTTTGGGCATGTGGCAAGGGATTTACGTCTTTGAGCACCGGAAAAAGCCGCATCGGCGCGAGGTGGTGCTGCACCTGATTGGGGAGTAATTCAGTTGTCAAAGATCGGACTGCTATTCGAAGGCGGCGGGGTTCTACGAAACGAAGCCAAATCAGGGCCGGTTGTGGAAGGCCGGGGCGCTGACCGGGGCTACGGGGACGAATTGCGGTTCGAAGCCAACTTCGGGTAGGGGTGAGTTTGCGGTGGCTACTTTTACTTCCGCGGGGAGTTCTTCCGCCTGGACGGGCGGCGGGGGCGGCAGTGTCCGGCGGTTCTCCTGGGCATGGTGCAAATTCTTGAGAGCCCGTTGATGGCTCCGCTCGATCGCGGCGACGTAGCGCAGCATGTTGCGATAGATGCCGTCGTTGTCGGTGCGTGCAAAGGAGCCGGAAATCAGATGAGCGGGGTCGACGTCGGCCCGTTCGGTGTTGCCGCTTAGGAGTGCAAGCGCTTCCTGGGCGAGCAGGTCGAGCGTTTTGGCCTCGACGGCGCGGGCACGATTCAGCCGCCATTGGGCTTCGGCGAGTTGGTCGGTGAGCATCCGTTCTTCCGCGGTGGCGGGTTGGTACGCTGCGATGACCTCGGCGTGGAGTGTGTCAAATTGTTCCTGCGACTCGCCTCGAATGAGGAGCGCAGAAGAGCAGAGTCCGTGAGCGAGACGGTTTTGGCTGGAGGCCGCCTTGCCTTCGGGCGTACGGGGTCCGGTTGACTTTGCTGCGTTGCGCCGGTTTGCCATCATCTTGGCAAAGGCGGCGTCTTCGGCGGCCTCGGCGGCGAATTGGTCGGCGCGGTCGGCGACGCACTTGTTGAGGAAGGCTTCACGGTCAAAAACGAAATGTTCGGTGGACATAGGAGATTCTCCAAGGCTAGAAATGGAAAAGCCCGCCGGGCCGGGTAGGCGCAGCGGGCTTTTCTTGATTTGAATCTACACCATGGGTGCAAGGATTTTGCTGTTCGGAAGAGTCGATTTATTGATAAGAAAGGAAATATAAGGTTTTTTTCGCCGTGAACGGAGTTTAGCGAATTGGGCCGCCAGTACTGATGTCGCCTTAGTACTGGCCGTTCCCGGGGGCGGTCCGTGAGCGTAAAAAAGTCGCGTCCGAATCACACGATGGCCATGACTCCCAAAATGTGAGGAGGCGACAGGGGGAGAGACTGGCGCACTCTGGACCGCTTACGCGCCCTCCCCTTGGGTTGCTTCTGCGTCGTCTTTCGCCTCGGGCGGGAATGCCGCGTAGCGTTTGCCGTTGATGAGGCAGGGTCACGCCCTCGCCTTTCTTGTGGGCGAAACCAGCGCCGACGGGATTGCCGCGCCACTGGCCTTCCCCGGCGTTCTCGAAAATCTAGAAGTCGGGAGCCTGTTTCGTCTTCGTGGTGATTTCGGTACTCGTTGTCATGGTCTTTTTCTTTTTTGCAATGATCCTTTCGGGCGATGCCGCCGATTAGCCAGCAGTCGGGTGCGGCGTCAGGCAGGAAAATTGGGCGAAACCTTCAGGGGGAATCGAGGCTTCCTGTTGACGCTAGAAGCGCACGCGAATGGCAGGGGGCTCGAACATGCCCAAAGGGTTTGCACGGAGAAAGCTGACAACACCGAACAACCGGACCTGAAACAAGAGAAAACCACGGAGTCAATTGAGACAGGGGCAGGGAAGTCAGCCGCAATTCAGGCGGACGCCAGATCACCGATGTGGTGTAAATTGTTACGGCACTACAATCGAGGTCGCCTATGCAAAAAAACAGTCGCAGAGAAACTACCCGAAGACTCAGAGGAGAGTAGCCGTCCGGGCGTCGATCACCATTCCGCCTGACCTCTACAAAACTCTCGAACACATAGCGCAGCAGAAAAGGTGTCGTAGGCCTGGGTAGTGCGCGACGCAGTCGAGAGGTACATCGCGGGGAAGCTAAACGAGGGAGGGAAGGAGAGGCCGGTTAGAGCAGAATTTGGTTTTAGCAAAGAAAGTACACCGCACTCCTAACAAGTAAGCCAGCTATGTTCGTCCCTACCCGGCTAAAGAACAACGCATTCAGAGCTCTGCGGCTCTCTGCCGACGCCACCTTGTCCGAGATTCACAAAGCGGCTGGCGGCATGAGGCGTGCGGTTTCGCTTGGTGTTGCGAATACGATTGAAACCGATATGCCAATGCTGGGTGAACTTCCTCGCAATGAGGCGGATATTCGGGCGGCCATCGGGCGGTTAGAGAACCCCAGCCAACGGCTCAGTGATAGGCTCTTTTGGTTCCATTTGCCACATGTGCCACGGAATGCTGAAACATCAGCGCGCCCCAGCGAACCGGATGGTGGCGATTGCGCTCATGATGACGCTCTGCGAGGCCTATTTGCCGCGTTCAGGGCTTCGACAACGCTGGTGTCTCGGCCTGGACCAGGGCGCTCAGAGCATGATCATCCAGCGGTATCTGGCTAAGATCAGCGGCCCGATGCTGGATCGGATCGACTTGCATATCGAGGTTCCGGCCGTCGCCTACAAAGATTTGCGGGCGCCGGATGCGGCGGCAACTTCCGACCACTATCGGCAGCGGGTGGGTGGTGCTCGGGATCGGCAACAGACTCGCGGCTACTACAACGCGCATATTCCGAGCGCGAATCTGCGGACGCATTGCGCGTTGGACGAGGCCGGAGAACGAACCCTGGAGATGGCCGTGCGGCGGATGGTGCTAAGCGCGCGGACGCATGACCGGATTTTGAAAGTAGCGCGGACGATTGCGGACCTGGACGGGAAGGACGCGGTGTCGGCCAAGCATCTGGCGGAGGCGGTGCAGTATCGGAGCTTGGATCGGACGTATTGGAATTGACGACCGGGGAGAATATTATGTGGAAAGCCCCGGGACCATCCGCATTGGTCGCTGACTCTGGCTCCGATTCCTGGCCCGACTCCCTACGGCGTCGCCCCGATGTTCCGCAGCGCCTGCCGAGCCAACTCCGCGGACGCCGCGTCCGCACTCCCCGCCGCCAGCCGCAGATGGTGCACCGTCCCGGGTCTGTCGCCTAGCCGGATCAGCACTCGAGCCAAATCGAGATGAGCCCGCCCCGCGTCCGGCTTCGCCCTTAGGGCCTCTTCATACTCCGTACGAGCCTCCGCCAACCGCTCCTCCCGTGCCCACAGACCGCCGGACAGAATCCGCGCGTCCACAAACGACGCATCCGCCCGCAAGGCGGCGTCCACTTCCGCGCGCGCCTCGGCAAACCGGTTCGCTCGCACCAGCGCGAGCGCAAATTCATGCCGGTCCGGCGCGAAGTCTGGCCGCAGAGTAACGGCCCGCGCAAAGTGCTTCAACGCCCCTGCCTCGTCGCCCTTCGCCGCCAGCAGGCGCGCCAGGTTCCCGTGCGCCGTCCCGAAATACGGATCCACGCCGAGCGCCTCCCGGAATGCCTTCTCTGCCCCCACACGATCTCCTAACGCCGCCAGATTAGCCCCCAGACTATTCCGCGCGTCCAGCAAATCCGGGTCGAAAGCGATCGCGTTTCTCGCTTTTTCCGTCGCCTCCCGCAGGCGTCCCGCGCGCGAGTCCAGCAGCCCCAACTGATACCAGGCCACCGCGTCTCTCGGGTCTACCGCAAGCGCCCGCCGCAACGCATTCTCCGCTGCGGCAGCCTTCCCCGCGTCCTGCAACGCAATCCCCAGAAAACGCCACGCCCGCGCCTGCCGCGGTGCTAATTCCGTCGCCGTCTGGAACGCCTCTGCCGCCTTTTCCGGCCGCCCGGTCTGCTGCCAAGCGTTTCCCAGCGTCACGTAGAACTCCGACTGTGTCGGTTTCCGCCGCGCTAGTTCTTCTTCCAGCCGTGCAATGCCCGCCGCAAGATTGGCACCATGCAACACCTGCGCCGCCGCTTGATAGAGCGGATCCATCGTGCCCGCTGGGTAATACGGCACAACCTGCCCACGATATTCTGGTCCGGCTCGCTCGGGGCGTTCCGCCAGCCAATCCCCCACCGCCGGCCGCCGCTGAATGAAGTGGTCCGTCATCACCACTTGCACCGCGTCTTCCGTCCGCCGCTTCGGCATGTGGCACCCGGCACAATCGGCCCCCGGCGGGTGAGTCGCCTTGGTCGCCAGACTCTTGGCCGGATGGCACCCCCCGCAAGTCGCGGGCGTTTTCGCATGCGGATCATGGCAGCTCGTACAAGTCATGGCCGCGCTCTTCTGGTAACAGGCGGACTTACGCAAGCGGTACGCCGCGCTGACAATCTCAAACTTTTCTTCCTGCCCCGTCCCCGGCGCGTGGTCAAAGTGCAGCATGTACTCGCCCAGCGGCGCCCCGGGAACGTAGGAAAACGGAGCCCGGTCGAATCGCCGAATCATACTGGGCAGCCGCGCGCTGGTCGTCTCCAGATGACACTGCAGACACACCTCTCTGCGCCGCTCCAACGGCAGCCGCGCCGGATTCACAATCGTCCGTCGAATCGTCTCCTCCCCACTCCCCGCCTTCGCCGCGGCCACGTGCCGCGCCCCCGACCCGTGGCATCGCTGGCAGTCAATCCCTTCCGGTAATGCCCCCGAATACACCGGCTCCTCCCTCCCGGCCGGAATCCGTGGAGCCGAGTTGTGGCACCCCATGCAGTCATAGTCGATCTTGCGCCGCGTCGCCGGCTGGACGTTGTCGAAGCCAGGGTTCATCGCGAAATATCCGCCCTTTTCCGAATACCATCCCAAAGGCAATTCAATTAGCGCGCCTTTCGCATTTCGATGCAGGAAAGTCAATGCATGGTTCCCCGACCCCATCACATAGTCCACCCGCAACTCTTCGGCTTCTCCGTCCCGCGACCGCCGGTGGACCAGATGCGCGCCCCGCCGCTCAATCGAAAAATAGGTTCCCGAAGCCGCATGAAAATACGGTTTGTCCTGCACCGGCACCCGGTCCGGCCGCGCCTGCGTGAAGGACCTCCCCATTCCTGTCATCCGGTAGCTCGCCACGATCTTCGCATGGCAATTCCCGCACGCCAACTCCTCGGCCGCCAGCGGCAGTAGTCCGACCAACGCAGGAATTAGCAATCGTAACTGGCGAATATACGACAATGGGTCGCGAAACAGTATACACTGGCTCGCATGTTCACTGTACCCTCTCGCTCTAAACCCCTCTTAGCCCTCGCCATGCTGGCCTTGAGCGTTACCTACCAGCAAGCCCTCTCCCAGGTCCTCTTCGGTTCCCTCGTTGGTAATGTCGTCGACTCCACCGGTGCCGCCGTTTCCGGTGCCACCGTAAAAATCACCGAAACCGCCACCGGCCAGACCCGCGAACTCGAAACCAACGCTGTCGGCTCCTACACCATCTCCACCGTTCCCCAGGGTACCTACGACGTCTCCGTCACCAAGGTCGGCTTCCGCGCCTTCCTCTCCCGCACCGTCACCGTCCGTCTGAATACCGTGGTCCGTGTCGACGCCGCGCTCGAAGTCGGTGCCATAACGGAAAGCGTGCAGGTTACCTCCCAAGCCGCTGTCCTACAAACCGACAAGGCCGACGTCCACGCCGAGATCTCTTCCACCTCCCTGCAGAACATCCCCCAGCCCACTCGTACCTACCAGGGCATGCTCGCCCTCATCCCTGGCATCGCTCCGCCCACCGCCAGCGGCGGCGGCACCAACAATCCCTCCAAGTCCATGCAGATCACAGCCAACGGCACCAGCCGGAATGGCACTAATTTTCGCATCGAAGGCGTCAGCGCCACCAACCCCTGGGTTCAGTTCTTCTCCAGTTACGTGCCCTCCGTCGAAGCGATTGAGACCGTCAACGTTGTCACCACCAGCCCCGACGCCGAACAAGGTTTGGCCGGAGGCGCGTCCGTCAATGTGCAGTTGAAAAGCGGCACCAACGCCCTCCACGGCTCGCTCTACGCCTACCACATCAACAGCGGCACCAAGGCCCGACCCTTCTTCCTTCCGGCGAATCAGGGAATCCCGAAACTCGTCAACAACGATGTCGGTGCCTATTTCGTCAGCTATGAAGCCGACCTCATCCGCCAGGGCTCCGCGCAGCTCACCACCGTCCCGACCGCCGCCATCCGCACTGGCAACATGACCGCCTCGCCCAATGAGATATTTGACCCCACCACTGGCACCGTCAACGGCAGCGGCCGCCAGCCATTCCCCGGCAAGATCATCCCCGCCAGCCGAATCAGCCCTATCACCAATAAACTGGTCGCTCTCGTCCCCCAGCCCAACATCCCCAACGCGCTTATCGCCAACTATTACGTCAACACCCCCATCCTGTACGACCTCCACCGTCTCGACTCCAAGGTCGATTGGAACGCCAACTCAAAGCTCCGCGTTGTCGGCCGGTTCGCCCGCCAGCCTTACAACAATGTGCAAGCCACCATCTTCGGAGACGTCCTCGGCGGCTCCCCGAATAACCTGCAGAACGGCAGCACCATTGCCCCCTCCGGCACTGTCACCTACATCGCCAGCCCCAACATCGTCGTAGACGGCACCTTCGGTCTCCAGGTGGTCGACCAAACTCTCTTCCCCCCCGGCACTGACAAGAAATATGGTTCCGATTTTCTCGGCATCCCCGGCACCAACCTCGGCGAAACGCCGCTCTATGGCGGCATGCCGCAGTTCTCCATTTCCACTTACAGCGGCTATGGCTACTCCTACACTCCGCTTCAGTACAAGCAGAAGACGTTCCAGTACACCGGCAACGTCAGTTGGATCAAGGGCACCCACAATGTCCGCTTTGGCGTCGACCTGAACCGCCAGCACATGGACCACTTTGAAATCGCGCCAACCAACTTCGCCTTCAACGGCAACGTCACCAGCCTCCGCGGCGGAGCCGGGCCCAACCAGTTCAACAGCTACGGCGACTTCCTCCTCGGCCTCCCCGTCAGCTACGTGAACAGCCGCCAGACCGTTCCGATGATCACTCTCCGCAGTTGGCAGCAGAGCCTTTACATTCGCGACCAGTGGCAGGCCACCCGCAAGCTCACTCTCTCGCTCGGCCTCCGTTGGGAATACTATCCGGTGCCTACTCGCGCCGACCGTGGCATTGAACGTTTCGACCTCAAGACGAATACCTACCTTATCTGTGGCGTCGGTCCCACACCCCGCGATTGCGGCATCAAAGTATCGAAAGCACTGTTTGCGCCGCGTATCGGCATCGCCTATCGTCCGTCGGAGACCATGGTCGTCCGCCTGGGCTACGCCCTCAGTCCCGAACAGATCAACATGGCCCGCGACGGCATTGCCAGCTATCCCGTTCGGGTTGACTTCACCGCCACCGGCCTGGACGCCTTCGCCCCCGTCGGCCCGCTATCCGCCGGCATTCCGCAGATTCCTACTCCCGACATCAGTAAGGGCTCGCTGGTCCTCCCTCCCGGTGCCAGCTTCTCCACCAATGATGAGCGGCACGTCCGCGGCTATGTCCAGTCCGCGAATCTGACCATCCAGAAAACGCTCCCCGGCAACTTCGTTGTATCCGGCGGCTACGTCGCCACCAAAACCATCCATCAGCACACGCGCTACAACGTAAATTACGGCCAAATCGGGGGCGGCGCCGCCAGTCAGCGCTACTTCCAGCTCTTCGGCATTACCGGGGCGGCGCGCGTCATTTTGCCCATCGTCTCGATGAGCTACCACTCTTTCCAGACGACGCTCGACCGCAGATTCTCCAACGGTATCACCTTCTCGGCCGCCTATACCCGATCCAAGTGGATGGGCCTGTGCTGTAGTGAGTCCGGCGACGGCGAACCGGCCATCGCCATTCCCGAATACCGCCACCTTGCCCGTTCCCTTATGCCTGCGGACCGCCCCAATAACTTTCGCATGTCCATGCTCGCCGAACTCCCGTTTGGAAAGGGGAAACGTTACATCCAGTCCGGCCCCGCCGCTTGGCTCGTTGGCGGCTGGCGCCTGAACGGCGTCTTCAGCAAATATTCTGGCTCGCCCTTCTCCGTCAGCGCCGCCGGCGCGTCACTCAACGCTCCCGGCAATACCCAGCGCGCCGATCAGATCAAGCCCGACGTCGCCATCTCAGGCAACATCGCGTCATATTTTGACCCACTCGCCTTCGCCCCAGTCACTGCCGTTCGCTTCGGCACGGCTGGCTACAACTCTCTGCGCGGTCCTGGCGTGACGAATCTCGATGCCAGCATCTTCCGCGACTTCAAGGTCACCGAGCGTTTCACCATTCAACTCCGCGCCGAAGCCCTCAACCTCACGAATACGCCGCACTTCGGCAATCCTGGTGCCAACGTGTCGAACCTGCAGTTGAACCCCGACGGCTCCATTCGCAACCTCGGCGGCTTCACACAAATCACCGGTGTCAGCGCGCCCAGCCGTTTAACCGATGAGCGCTTCTTCCGCTTCGGCCTCCGGATCGGCTTCTAGTGCCTACTTGCGATAAAGCCTTATGGTATTAAAATGTTTGGGAGATGCCCAGACACGCAGCACCCCTGGAATGCTCGGCGGAAACACTTGCCGAGTTGACGGCGATGAGCCGGAGCCGTAAGGAAGAAGCGCG
>JAPKZA010000512.1 GCA_026394015.1 Acidobacteriota bacterium | reverse complement strand
GCAATCTTCCCTCTATACACCTTATAAACAAGCCGCCACTCGCAGCATAGCCGCCAACGATTACCGCACCGCGGACCAGTCCTTTGCACAAGGCACTGAGATCGCTTTGCGACACGGCGATCAAAGCTCAGCCGGCCGATTCACCCTCAACCGGGCCAGTACTCTCATGGCCCAAGGTCGGTTTCGCGACTCTCTCAGCACCTATCAGCAGGCCCGGGTCTACGCGGAAGCATCCGGAGATATCCAAACCAGCCAAACGATTCACTTTGCTCTTGCCAATCTCTATATGGCTTTTGGCGACCGCACCGCGGCAGCCTTGGCCGCCAGAAATGGACTCGCTTCGCTGCCGCTGAACGCACCGCTAGCCGTGCGCATGCCTCTGCTCTTAATCGTGGCACGGCTGGAGATCCGAGAACGAGGCCTCGATTCCGCCCTGCCCTATTTCACCCAGGCAATCACCACCGGACAAGCCCTCGATGACGCCCCCAATGCCGGAACCCAATCCAACGAAGCGGAAGCCTGGGACAATTTCGGCTTTGAACTCATGCAGTTGAGTAAATTGGAGATGGCCGAAGACGCCTTTTGCCGGGCCTGGAGACTGCGAAGCCTGCGGCAGGATCCCCGCTTGGCCCAGTCCTATCCCCTCCTTTCCGGCGTCTACTATGCTCGCCGCGATCTCTCGCGCTCGAAGTTCTGGAACGACCGCGCACTGGCCAACCTGAGTCATCTACGGCTGCGGAAACCGTGGATGCTACCCCACCGGCAGGGGCAAATCGCTGAGTTGACCGGTGACTTGCCGGAAGCGTTCCTCGCCTACGGTAAAGCGCTCGACGACGCCCGGCGCTGGCGCACAGGGCTGATTCCCGCCGACCAATTCCGGACCCATGCCGAAGTCGAAATCAGCGACCTGTTCGACGATTTCATTCGCGTCGCCACGGCGCTGCCCCATACCCCCACACGCGAACAAAATACCTTCCGAGCCCTGCAAGAAAGTCACGCCTGGAGCCTACAAGCACAACTGGAAGTCTCGGCGGGCATTTCCACCCGCCTGCCCGCCGCCTATCATAGTGAACTCGCCACCGTTCGTCGACTCGAATCCCAACTTCTGGCGAAACCAGATGCGGCAAAACGCGCAGAAGCAGACCAGCGCCGGGTAAAACTGCTCGAAATGGAGCTGGTGGCGGGCATGCCCACCCAGATCAGCGGTCGCCCCCGTCTGGCGATCGACCGGCTCACAAAGCACGAAGGGGTGCTCACCTTCCACACCGCGGAACCCGCCTCTCAGCTTTGGCTGCTCACCGATCACGGGCTCCAGGTGGCGCGTTTGCCTGGCCGCAAGGAACTCGCCGGGCAAGCCAAAAACTTCTACGACAGCCTCTACCAAAATTCACCCACCTTGCGCGCCGACGGCGAACGGCTGCTCAATTCGTTGCTCGGGACGTTACGCAAACCGGCCCTGGCACTCAGCCAGTGGCGGCTCGTTCTCGACGATGGCCTGTTTGACATTCCATTTGCGGCTTTATCCGTAAACGAAAGAGAGTTTTTGGTCGACAACCACACTGTATTGCAAGTGCCTACTCTTGGCGTATCGGCCGCCAGCAAACCCTTGCATGGGTCGCTGCTGGGTGTCGGAGATCCGATTTTTAATCAGGCCGATCCACGCTTTCCCAAATCACCTCCCCCGTTCTGGCAGCAATGGCCCTTCCCTATGGCCAGCTTGCCCGGCTTCCAGTTACCGCGCTTGCCCGCTTCTCTCATTGAGACCAAGCAAGCCATGGCGGCATGGGGTTCAGGCCGTCTTCTGACCGGCTCCACGGTCACCAACGACGAACTCTCTCGCCTCATTCGCGTCGAGACACCCACCGTGCTCCATCTGGCCACCCATGCCATTCCGCTCACCGCGGCCGGGGCTTCCGAGCAGGTTGGATTGGTGATGAGCTTAGGCCCAGACGGCCAAGCACGCTTTTTCGCACAACGCGATATTATGGCGCTCCGCACCGCGCCCGCTTTGGTCGTCATGAGCGCCTGCCAATCCGGGCAGGGCGAACAACGGCCAGGGGTCGGAGTCGTCGGCCTAACCCGGGCCTGGCTCATCGCCGGCAGTGAGAACGTGGTGGCTACTTATTGGCCGGTCCTCGATGACGCCGGACCCTTCTTTACAACCTTCTATCGTCATATTGTGCAAGATGCTGCGATGAATTCCCTTGGCCGCGGGCGCTTTGCCGTCGCGGCCGCTTTACGCCGCGCGCAACAAACCTGCCTTCGCTCGGATTCCTTCCGCGCGCAGCCTCGTTATTGGGCAGGCTTTTTTGTGGCTGGAAAAGGATAATCTTGTGATATACGCTGTGAGTGATCTCCCCAACCTTCCGGACAATTCGGAACCGTCTACTCCCCCCAGTGACGCCCCCTCCCCGAGTGAAACCATGGATTGGAGTGAACTGGTTGCCGCCGTACAACGCGGTGAAAACGAGGGCATGGAGCGGCTCTATGCCGTTTTCGCCCGTGGCGTGCGGTTCCTGCTGATCCGTCAGTTGGGTTATCAAGATGTGGAAGACAAAATCCACGATACCTTTCTCATTGTGGTCAACGCCATTCGCCGAGGGGAACTGCGAGAACCAGAACGGCTCATGGGCTACGTCCGTACGGTCGTCCGACGCCAAGTGGCAACCCATATCGATGGCCTCGTCCAAAGCCGACGCGACATGGGCGACGCCGAACTCGGCTATAAACTCATCGACGAACGCGATGATCCAGAAGCCGAAGTCCTCGGCAAACAGCGCTTCCGCATCATGGAACAGATCCTCCGCGCCATCTCCCGACGCGATCGGGAAATTCTCACCCGGTTCTATCTCCAGGAACAGACGCAGGAACAGATCTGCACCGAGATGGGTTTAACCGAAACCCAGTTCCGCTTGCTCAAATCCCGCGCCAAGGCCCGCTTCGGCGAATTGGGCCGACGCAAGCTGGGCTCTAAATTTCCAGAAACAAAGAGCTTCCGACAATCCGGCGGCGCCTGAAGAATCCCCTTGACGCCAGACCCACAGGAGGAGCACAATAGCTTCTGTAGGCGAACAAAAGGCGAAACTTGGCTCTCCCTGTCCTCTCTCTTGCAGAACTCGTTCGGCGTAAAGCTCCCGCCGCAGAGCTCTGCGCCTATACCCCGGCTGACCTCGCCGGCCTGCTGCCGGGCCTAGCCCCGGGGTCGATCACCGAAGTTACAGGCTCCCGCTCCTCCGGCCGCACCGCCCTGCTCCAAGCCGCTCTGGCCGCCGCCACCGGCCAAGGCGAACTCTGCGCTCTGGTCGATGGCGGCAACACCTTCAGCCCCTCCTCCGGCCAAGCCGCCGGCATGGCCCTCGACCGCCTGCTCTGGGTCCAGTGCCAGCGCCATCTCCAACACGCCCTCCAAGCCGCCGACATGATTCTCCACGGAGGCGGTGGCATCGCTTCCGGCTCGCGGTCGAGAACACCCCCGGCCTGCTGCTGATTACCGCCGCCCAGCCGGTAGCCCGCCAATCGGCGACCACCCAGATCCAACTCGCCCCCCGGACGGCGAAATGGAGCGGCAACCTGCTGCGCGGACTCGACCTCGAAGCCAGCCTCCGCAAGCCGCAGCGCGGCGAAACCGCCCGCCTACGGGCGCAGGCCGGGTGATCGCTCATGATCGCCTGCGTCTACCGCCACGGCGGCCCATTGGAAAACCTGCCCGTATTGGCCGAACAGTTTGCCGGCGCCTATGAGCAGCCCGACGACGATACCATCCTGTTCTCGGTCGCCGGCCTCGGCCGCCTCTTCGGCCCCGCCCCGCAGATCGCCGCCGAAATCGCCCGCCAAGGTCAGGCCCTCGGCATCGCCGGCAATATCGCCATCGCGCGCCACCCAGACACCGCCCGCCTCGCCGCCCAACACCGCCCCGGCCTCACCATCCTCTCCCCCGGCCAGGAGGGCGAAATCCTCGGCCCCCTACCCATCACCGTCCTCCCCGCCGCACCCGATCTCCTCGAAACCCTCACCCGCTGGGGCATCGAAACCATCGCCGATTTCCTCGCCCTGCCCCCGCTCGGCGTGCTCGAACGCCTCGGGGAAGAAGGCGGCCGCCTCCAGGCGCTGGTCGATGGCCGCGGCGATCGACCCCTCCAACTCGCCCGCCCCGTCGAACAGTACATCGCCGTCCGCGAACTCGAATCCCCCGTCAGCAATCTCGAACCGCTCCTGTTCGTCGTCTCGAGCCTCCTACACGACCTCACCAAACGCGTCCTCGCCACCGGCAACGCAATCCGCGAAATCAACCTGCAACTGGAGATGGAGCGCTGGGAGGTCAGCGAACGGCTGATCGGCTTCCCGTCCCCGGTCCAGGATCCCCGGACCATGCTGAAGCAACTCCAACTCAACCTCGAAGCCAACCGCCCCCGCGGCCCCGTCGTCGGCGTTCGCCTGGAGCTTCGCCCCACCCCGCCCCTGGCCGTTCAGCAGGGCATGTTCAGCCCCAACGCGCCCGAACCGGAGCGGCTCCAAACGCTCCTCTCCCGCTTGGCCGCTCTCACGGGACAGGGCACGGTCGGCTCCCCGGAACTGTTGAACACCTACCGCCCCGACGCCTGGCGCCTCCGTCAGCGCAGCCTATTCGCCGCCGGCACGGCCACCGCCGTCGCCGCCGCTCCGCAACTCCAACTGGCTCTACGCCTCTTCCGCCCGGCCCTCCCGGCGCGGGTTCGTCTCCACCAATCCCGCCCCGAGCATCTCCAATCTACCGGCTGCGACGGCCCCGTCGTCGCCGCCGCCGGGCCCTGGCGGACCACTGGCGAATGGTGGGCCGAAACCGCCTGGGCCCGCGACGAATGGGACGTCGCCATCCAAGGCGCCGGCCTGTACCGAATCTACCGCCAGCATCTAGGCGACGTCTGGTTCGTCGATGGCGTTTACGATTAAGTAATGCCCTGGAAGCAACTCGCCCAAAACGCACTCTCCAGCCTCGGCTACCGCCTCATCAACACCCGCACCCACTACTCCCACGACGGCCTCCACTCCCTCCATCATCCCTACTTCCTCTCCGACCCCACATTCCAAGCCGCCTACACCCGCGGCGTCGCCGCCAGCCACGGCCCCGACCCCCAAACCCACTGGCGCGTCCACGTCGCCCTCTGGGCCGCCCGCCAAGCCCTCGCCATCCCCGGCGACTTCGTCGAATGCGGCGTCAACGCCGGCTTCGTCAGCTCCGCCATCCTCCAATCCCTCCCCTGGACCCCCTCCCCGCGCCGCTTCTTCCTCATCGATACCTTTGACGGACCCGCCTTCCACCAATACTCCCCCGCCGAAACCGTCGCCGGCCGACCCCACCTCGCCCACGCCTCCCTCGCCGCCGGAGCCTACGTCACCGACCTCTCCCGCGTCCAAGCCAACTTCGCCGAATGGCCCCAAGCCCGCATCGTCCCCGGCACCATCCCCGAAATCCTCCCCTCCCTCGACACGAGCGAAATCGCCTTCGTCCACATCGAGAGGAACTGCGCCCTACCCGAACGCGAGGCCTTCGCCCACTTCTGGCCGCTCCTCTCCCCCGGCGGCATCATTCTGTTTGACGACTACGTCTACTACGGCCACCAAGCCAACACCGCCGCCCTCGACGAAGTCGCCGCCCGCCTCGGCCTGAAAATCCTCGCCCTCCCCACCGGCCAGGGCCTCGTCATCAAACCGGGAACCGGCCAATCTCCCCCACCCGCGCTCCCGTAGCCCGCCCATACGCCTCCGGATGCAACAAAATCTGCGTCCCCCGCACCCCCGCCGACACCGAAATCACCTCCCACAACTCGGCCGTCTCGTCCAAATACACCGGGAAATCCTTCTTCGCCCCCATCGCCGTCACCCCGCCCCGCACGTACCCCGTCAACGGCTGCACCTCCTTCAACGACACCAGCTCCACCTTCCGATCCCCGCTCACTTTCGCCAGCGCCTTCAAGTCCAACTCCATATTCCCCGGGATCACCGCAAAGCACAGCCCCTCCCGATCGCCCCGCGCCAGCAGCGTCTTGAACACCTGCTCCGCCGGCAAGCCCACCTTCTCCGCCACCGTCACCGCATCCAAGTGTTCTTCATCAACGGCATAGCTCCGCAGCTCATAAGAGATGCCCAAAGTATCCAGGATTCGCACCGCATTCGTTTTCATCGCGTCTATGCCTTATTCTAAAGGCCATGCGTTGGATTATTCTTCTCCTCACAACCGTCGCCCTCGCCCAAAATCCCGATACCTGGCAAAAGAAGGGCGAAGACGCCTTCCGCGCCGGCAAGTTCGTCGAAAGCGTCGAAGCCTTCGACCAAGTCTTGAAGTTAGTCCCCACTTACTCGGCCCAGCACTGGCAGCGGGGCATCTCGCTCTACTACGCCGGCCGCTTCGCCGAATGCCGCAAGCAGTTTGAGCTCCACCGCACCGTGAATCCCGAAGACGTCGAAAACGCCGTTTTCCATATGCTCTGCGCCGCCCGCATCGATGGCATGCCCGCCGCCCGCGAAAAGCTGATCCCCATCTCGGCCGACACCCGCCCCGGCATGATGCAAGTCCACGCCCTCTTCGCCGGCAAAGGCACCGCCGCCCAAGTCATGAACGCCGCCAAAAACGGCGGCCCCTCCGCCCTGTTCTACGCCTTTCTCTACATCGGCTACTTCGAAGAGACCGCCGGTCGCCGAGAAGCCTCCAAACAACACTTCCGCGAAGCCAACCGCCTCGCCGGGCCCGACTACATGGGCGATACCGCCCGCGTCCATTGGAAGGCCCTGCAGGACGGCAAGCTGCCCTAAAGCAGGAACCGCTCAATCACATTCTTCGTAATCCGCGACACGTCCGCGTCCGGAAACAACGCCGACGGCCACGTGATCGACCCCACCGAAAACACCGCCCCGCCCGAAGGCGTGTCGAAGGTGACGATCTCCGCCCCGCCCTCATCCACGTTCGTCCCCTTCGCCAGCAACACCGTATTGGCCGGCGACGACGCGCTGCGCTTGTCCGTCTCATGGCCCGACGCCCCGCCCGGCACCCGCTCATGCAGCGTCTCCTGGCCGAACTCATCCCCGTTCCGCAACCCCGTCCCCGCAAACGCCCAATGGTCGGCTTCAATCACCTTATACGGCGCCGAAGTCATAATCCCCGTCTCCGTGCAGACCACCCCCAGCAGGTTCGCCTCCGATTCCAACGTCCGCGCCATCCGGCTTTCAAATCGTCCGCCCATCTCGCCGTGCTCGCTATAAAGATGAGACAAGCAGCGCATCGTCGCGTCCTCGGCCAAGGTCACTTCGCAGTTCAACCCATTGCCGCCCAGGTACATAAACTTCCCGCCCCGCTCAAACACCCAGCTTTTCACCCGTAGATACATCTCTCTCGTCCAGTATTCTGGATGAACCGCAATGATTAAGATCGCGTAGGCGTCCAGCGGCAGCGTCCCGTCGTGCAACTGCGCTTCGGCGTAAAGGTCGTATTCGAAGCCTTCCCGCTCCAGCCAGCCATAAAGTCGCCACTCCCCGGGAAGCTGGCCACATTGAATTCGCCCCGGAATCGGGTCGGTAATCTCGCCATCGACGAGTAAGTGGTTGTTCGGCTCGGGCCGGTCGAACGACAGCGGCCGATACTCCTCATCGGCGGGCCGCCAGCTTCCGAACGGAGTCAGATCCGTATATCTTCCCAGGTCCTGCCGCGAGTTAACGACAGGAGTAGAAGGCAGCTCCGTCGCGTTGACGTAGTTACTCCTACCGCCGTAGTTATTATAGGCATTCCAATTATTCGTCGCCGCCAGCACCGCGATCTTCGCCACCGGCTTCGCCGGCGCCACGATCCACGGAAAGCTGAACGACCGGCCGGAGGGAGTCTTCGCCCAAAAGTAGTAGAGACCCGAGCGTTCCGGCGCTTGCACAATGGGCGGAGAGGGGTAGCCATCGTTGTTCCAGTGCACGCCGGTTTGCGTAAAATCGCCATCCGGCAGCATCTGCCGATTCGCCTGCGGCCCATGCTCATCCACCCAGCCGATCATCCGCACATACTCTTTCTTGAGTCCGTAACGCCACAAAGTAAGTTGGTACTGTTCGTTCGAATGAACCCGATACTCGCCCTTCTCCCCGCCCCGAATCCACTTCGGCCACATATACCCGATCAAGCCATCCGACAGCAGCCGAAACTGCACCGGCGCGCCAAGTTCCACAGTTACTGTCTTCGAACCAAACCCAGCCTTCGCCAGACTAACTCGGTAACGGCCCGGCGCCAAGTCGCCATAGAAAGCCCCCCGCGCCGAAGAGCGGAGCACCGTAACTTCTCCCGAGGCCGCCTCAAAATCCGCTACCACCTCCGGCAGGGCCAAGTACATCTCGTCGCTCACGTAGGCTAGAACACGCATGTTCCTCGAATTGTATAGCATAGGCCCATGCGTCTTTTTGCTGAAATGAACCGCGAGCAACTGCGCCTCGCCGCCCCCACCAGCTTGGCCATCCTGCCGATTGGAGCCACCGAACAGCACGGCCCGCATCTGGCCACCGGCATGGACTTCCTAACCGTCGAACGGATCACCCGCGCCGCCGCCGAACTCTCGCAGGCGCCCACAATCGTCACCCCCACCCTGCCCTTCGGCTCCTCTCACCACCACCTCGTCTTCGGCGCGACCCTCTCCCTGCGCACCGAAACCTACCTCGCCGTCCTGAAAGACCTGCTCAACTGCCTCGTCGACGATGGCTTTCGCAAAATCTACGTCGTCAACGGCCACGGCGGCAATCAGGACCTCATGCGCCTCGCCGTCCGCGATGTGCGCCTGGAACGGAATATCGAGATCGGCTGCGCCGCGTACTGGGCGCACCGCGGCCCCGGCCACGCCGGCCAGTGGGAGACGTCCCTAATGCTGGACGGCCGCCCCGAACTCGTCGACCTGAACGCCGATTTCTCCGCCGGCCGCGAACCCAACTGCCGCCCGGAGCGCCCCGATTTCTGGAAAGCTATCAACGGCTACACCGACGACCCTCGCCTGGCCACCGCCGAATACGGCCACGCCCAGGCCACCGAAATCATCGCCGAACTAGCCGCCATCCTCAAGGACTTCTCATGACTCGCCGCCAACTCCTCGCCCTCGCCGCCGCCCCCAGCCTTGATGCCGCGCCCATCATCGACACCCATATCCACCTCTGGGAGCCAGCCAAATTCCCCTTCCACAAGGACGCCACCTACGCCCCGCCCCCCGAGCCGCTCGAACCGTATATCGCCTTCATCAAGGCCGCCGGCATCCATCACGCCGTCGTCGTCCACCCGGAGCCCTACCAGGACGACCACGCCTATCTCTGGCACTGCCTCCATCAACCGATGCTCAAGGGCACGCTCCTGCTCGACCCCATCGATCCCCGCACGCCCTCCCGCA
Source organism: Acidobacteriota bacterium (assembly GCA_026394015.1). Lineage (GTDB taxonomy): Bacteria > Acidobacteriota > Terriglobia > Bryobacterales > Bryobacteraceae. The sequence goes on along the minus strand of JAPKZA010000512.1, from coordinate 3,028 downwards.
TGCGCGGCATGGTGAAGGAGCATCCAGACCGCCTCGTCGCCCTCCGCATCCACGCCATGAACGGCCCCACGGAGCCGCCGCTCCGCTCCGGCCCCATCAAGAACCGCGACCTGCGGGACCCCGCCGTCGCCCGCTGCTGGCGCACCGCCGCCGATCTCGGCCTCGCCATTCAGATGCACTTCGTGCCCACCCAAGCCGAAGCCATCGGAGCCCTCTGTAGCGCCTTCCCCGGGGTCACCGTAGTCCTCGATCACATGGGGCGCACCGGCACCGCGGCGGGCGGCCTCGACGGCGTCCTCTCCCTCGCCAAGCACCCCAAGACGATCTTCAAATACTCCGGCTGGAGTTACTTCTCGACGCCGGTCCAACCCGTCGTCAAACGCGCTTACGAAGCCTTCGGCCCGGATCGGATCGTCTGGGGCGGCCTCGGCATGAACGCCGCCGAATACGCGAAGAACAAGGCGCTGTTCGCCGAACACTGGGCCTTCGTTTCGGCGGCCGATCAGGCCAAAATCCGGGGCCGGAACGCGGCACGCATCTATAAGTTTTAACGAAAGCTTTAGCACTCCTTTACATCGGATTCGGGGCCGAAAGGGCTACAGTAGGGTTCAAGGCATCATGCTCCGACTTACCCTACTCTTCGCCCTGGGGCATCATCTCCGCCGCCGAATGGAAGAACGCTCCCACGGCGCTCGCCAAGCTCGACGCCAACGGCGACGGCCAGATCACCCCGGACGAACTTCGGCCTCCTGGGGGCCCCCCCGGCCGCCCCCCGGCCGAGGACGACATGGTGAAGACGCTGATGGCCTTCGACAAGAACGGCGACGGCAAGCTTTCCAAGGCCGAACTCCCGGAGCGGATGCAAGGCATGTTGGCGCGCGGCGATAAGGACGGCGACGGATTTTTGACCACCGCCGAACTCCAAGCGATGGCCCCGCCCCGCCAGCAAGAGGGCGAAGATCACGGCCCCCGCGGCGGTCGCCCAGGCGGCGGCATGATGCGGATGGACCCCGTGCTCGCCGCCATCGACGCCGACCACGACGGCACCATCTCCGCCGCCGAATTGAAAAACGCCGTCGCGGCGCTCAAGCCCCTCGACAAGGACAACGACGGCCAACTCTCCGGCGAAGAGATCCGCCCGGCCTTCGGCGGACGCGGCCCCGGCCGCGGCGAACGGAAGGAACACGACTAGTGACCCGCCGCCAATTGATCCTGGCTTCGCTCGGCCCGAAGCAGGAAGCGCTCTTCCACTACGGTCACGAAAACGTCCTCGGCACCTCGCTCGACCTCACCTTCCTCGCCCGCAACGAAGCCGACGCCGAACAGGCCGAAGCCGCCGCGCTGGCCGAGATCGACCGGCTCCGCGCCGTGCTCAGCAACTGGGACACGACCTCGGAAGCCAGCCGCTGGCTTCGCACGCAAAACGAACCCATCCCTGTCTCCGACGACCTCTGGGCCGTCCTCTCGGCCTACGACCATTGGCGGACGCGCTCGGGCGGTGTGGTCGACCCGGCCGTCGCTGCCGCGGGCGAACTGTGGGCCCGGGGCCGAGTTCCCTCCCCCGCCGAACGCGCCGCCGCCGTCGCCCAAATCCAGCAGCCGCACTGGCACCGCAACGAAGCCCATCGAGCCGCCACCCGCCTTTCGACCTCGCCCCAAGTCTTCGCCAGTCTCGCGAAAAGCTACGTGCTCGACCGGGCCGCCGAAGCCTCCTTGGCAACTCCAATCCAAGGTGCCATGCTCAACCTCGGAGGCGACCTCGTCGTCCGCGGAGACCTCAGCCAAGCCATCGACGTCCGCGACCCGAACGAGGGAACCGCCGCCCGGCTGAACGTCCAGGATCGCGCCGTCGCCACAAGCGGCGACTACCGGCGCGGCTACCAGATCGGCGGCCGCCACTACTCTCATCTGCTCGACCCGCGCACCGCCGATACAGCGACCGCAGTCCGCAGCGCCACCGTCATCGCCCCGGACGCGGTAACCGCCGGGGCCCTCTCCACCGCCATGGCCGTGGCTGACGTCGCCGAAGGCGAGCGCCTCGCCCGCTCCGTACCCGGCGTCGAATACCTGCTTCTGGCCGCCAACGGCCGCCGCGTCTCCAGCCCCGGTTGGGCCGCCTTCGCCCAAGCGCCCCCCGCGAAAGCGAGCGACATGGAGCTTGCGATCAACTTTGAGCTCGCGCGGATCGACGACCAACGCTACCGCCGCCCCTACGTCGCCGTCTGGATCGAAGACGCCGACAAGTTCCCCGTCCGCACCGTCAGCTTCTGGGTGCAGAAGACCCGCTGGTGGCCCGATCTGAAGGGCTGGTATCGCGGCGACAAGCTCCGTTCGATGGCCGAAGGAACCGAGATCGCCGCCACCATCGCCAGCGCCACCCGAGCCCCCGGCAAGTACACCGTCAAGTGGGACGGCAAGGACGCCAAAGCCCAACCGGTGAAGCCCGGCAAGTACGCCGTCTGCATTGAAGCCGCGCGCGAACACGGCACCTATCAACTCATCCGTCACGAAATGGAGTTCAACGGCACCCCCAAAACGGTCCCGCTTTCCGGCAATGTCGAAATCGCTTCTGCTTCCCTTGAATACCGCAAAACCGCCCATTGAGCCAGCCCCTCGCACCCGCGGGCAAATGAGCCGACGCACCGCGACCGTCTCGCGGTGGCTTCACATTTACCTGTCCATGGTGAGCTTCGCGCTGCTGCTATTCTTCGCGGTAACGGGGCTGACCCTGAACCACACCGACTGGTTTGCCGCCCAAATGCGGACGAGTCAAGTGCGCGGCCAAGTGCCCACCGCCTGGGTCAAGTCCGAGCAGCCGGCCAAGTTGGAAATCGTCGAGCATCTGCGGAAGAACCACGGCATCAAAACGGGCCTGAGCGAGTTCCGCATCGACGATAGCCAGCTGGGCATCGCCTTCAAAGGCCCCGGCTATTCGGCCGACGTCGTGCTGGACCGGGCCACCGGCAAATACGACGTCACAGAGACGAAAATGGGCCTGGCCGCGGTGATGAACGACCTGCACAAAGGC
>JAPKZA010000340.1 GCA_026394015.1 Acidobacteriota bacterium | reverse complement strand
GGAACGCCCACTGCGACTCCTGCCACTCGGCCGGGGGGTCGGCGGTCAGGTCGGCGTTCAGTTCGGCGAACAGGCACTCGACTTCCCACGGGGTCATGACCGCGAGCGGCGGGGGCAGTTCGGTGACGAGCGGCGGGTCGGCGGACGGGTCGAACGGGATGACGACGTCGGGGCGAGTGGCGGCGGTCGGCGGGTCGGCGCACGGCCGCTCGCCGGCCGCCATCAAGTCCCACAATTCGGGCGAGCCGACCGTTTCGATTTCCAGCCGTTCGCCGAACGCGGCGTCGGCCGACGGGTGCCACGTGTCCGCCGCCCACACTTCGCCGCGGTCGGTCGGCACGAGCAGGCGGAGGCGGTGCAGGCTGGCGTGCGACGTGTCGGGGATCGGTGCGAAGGGCGTGCGCACCAGCCGCACGCGACCGAGCGTGGAGCCAAAGGCCGCGAGCAGTTGGCGGACGTAGGGTGTGGTGGCGAGGTGCGGGGTGGGGCGGAGCGGGCCCTGATCGACTTCCTAGGGGAGGTAAAGGATGAGTACCGGACAACCGTGTCGAACGTGCGGGACAAGGTTGAGTTAAAGCTGACCGGTGCGACGGCGGCCGAGTTGGCGCGGCGGCCGATCGAATACGATACGGGAATGACCCTGCTGCCTGGGCAGTATAAGTTGAAGTTATTAGCTAGAGACGCCGAGACAGGACGGATGGGCACTTACGAGCGCGCCTTCGTCGTGCCGAATCTGGCCAAGGAGACGCGCCGAATTCCGATAAGCTCGGTGGTGCTGAGCAGCCAGCGAGTCGACATGCGCGAAGCGATCTTCAACGCGTCGAAAGACAAAACGCAGGTGGTCAATCCGATGGTCTGGGACGGGAAGAAGATCATCCCATCGGTGACGCGGGTGTTTCGGATAACCAAAGACCTATTCGTGTACTTTCAGGCCTATCAGGGCGGAGAAACCGTAGAACCGGTAGCCGCCTACGTGACCCTTTTCCGCAACGGAGAGAAGGCGTTGGAAACGGCTCCCGTGGTGGTTGCCGAAGGCGGGACGAACCGGCTGAAGACGCTACCGGTTCGTTTCGAGATCCCGCTCGGCAAGCTGTCGCCCGGGGAATACGTATGCCAAGTGACCCTGTTGGAAACCAAAGGGGCGAAGGCCGCGTTTTGGCAAGCCCCGCTGGTTTTGGTCCCCTGAACTAGAGCACCGTCGGCAGAATTTCGAGCTCAGGCACCGCGGCGCGCGGATGAAGCAGGGCGACGCTGAGGATGATCTCGGCCACGTCTTCCGGCTGCAGCGCCTTGGCCAGAGTCTCGGCCGTCGGCTTCACTGGACGCTTTTCCATCAGTTCGGAGTCAACCAGACCAGGGCAGACGACGCAGGTACGGATACCGTTCTCTCGCTCTTCCTGCCGGATCGCGGCGGCTAGGCCCAGCACCCCGCGCTTGGAAGCCTGATACGCGGCGCCGGAGACGTCACCGTACTTGCCGGAGATCGAGGAAACGTAAATAAGATGTCCCTTGCGGGCGGTCCGCATGGCCGGCAGAAGGGCAGCGGTCAGAGAGTAAGGACCGTTCAGATTTACCTCAATCAGTTCGTTCCAGATGGCGCGATTCAGGCGCGTCATGGCCCGGTCCGGGGTGTTGGTGCCGGAGGCGAAAACCAGAATATCGACGCCGCCAAGCTGGGCAATCGCATCCGCGGCGAGCGCTTCCATCGATTCGTGGGAAGCGGCGTCGGCGGTTCCATACGCGATGGGATGGCCTTCGGCGGCGAGTTCGGCGGCGAGTTCAGAGAGGCGCTCGGCGCGTCGGGCGGAGGCGTAGACACGGGCTCCGGCGCGAGCGAAAAGGCGCGCAGTAGCGCGGCCGATGCCGCTGGAGGCACCGACGATGAGGGTTCTTTCCCCTTGGATGGATACAGGCACCAACTATTTATATCATTGATCGGGAGCGGCCGGCCTCTCATGATAGCTGGAAAATCATGATAATCTGACTATCATGACGCAAGCAATCCAAGTAAAGCGGGCCGATGTGGTGGCCGACGTGCGGGCTTTGTCCGCGCTGCTCGGGGTTTCGTTGACGGATGCGATCCACGAGGCGGTGAAGGAGCGCCTGATGAAGAAGCAGGCAGAAGTGAGGGCAGAGCGGGAGGCGGGTCATCGGCGGGCGGACGAAATTTTGAAGGAGATTTGGGCGATGCCTCGGATTGGACCCGTGCTGACCGACGCCGATCTGTATGACGATGAAGGGATGCCGAAGTGAGATTGGTGGTGGACGCATCGGCGATCCTGGCGATTTTGCTTGGCGAGCCGGACGGGGCCTTTTACCTGACAACGCTAAAGGCGGCAGACGAAGTTTGGGTCTCTCCGGTGAACTGGTGGGAGGTCGAAGTTCGACTGCTCGGAGCGATGGGAAATGCGAGTGCGTCCAAGGCGGTGGAGTGGGTTAGGGATCTTGGTATATCCGTTGAGCCGATCAGCATTACCCACGCCAAGCTTGCGGCGGCGGCGTTCGCGCGCTACCGCGGCCGCCCGGCCCGTCTGAATCTGGGCGATTGCTTTGCCTACGCCCTAGCGCAGGAGAAGCGCGAGCGCCATTCGATATGATGTTGCGTGATGCAGACCTTGTCCCGTCGTTCCTTCCTGGCCGCTTCGGCGGCCGTAGCGGCTGTTGAAGCCAAACAGTTGAAAGTGTTTGGGGCCCAGCTTTATTCGCTCCGCTCCATCATCAACGAAAAGCCGCTGGAGGTACTCCAGGGCCTGGAGGCCGCCGGCTACACCGAAGCCGAGGTGATACGCGCCAATATGGATAAAATTTGGGATGCCCTCAAGCAGACCAAGTTGAAGCCGGTGAGCCTGCATATCGATACGCAGATGTTCACGAAGGACATCGACAAGCTGAACCCGGCATTGGACGATGCCAAGAAGCGGGGCTTCAGCTACGTTGTATGCCCCTACATCGCCCCGGCCGATCGCGGCGGAGTGGAAGTGATCAAGAAACTGGCCGACACCCTGAACAAAGCCGGCGAACGCTGCCGCGCGGCGGGAATCAACCTCTGCTATCACAACCATGCCTTTGAATTTGAGCCGGTGGCGGGAGGCGGTAACTTACTCGATGTCCTGATGAAAAACACCGACCCGAAGTTAGTCGGATTAGAACTGGACATCATGTGGGCGAAGGTGGGCGGCATGGAGCCGGTGAAGGTCTTCGAACAGTTCAAGGGCCGGATTCCGCTCGTCCACATGAAGAACGTCAAGGGCGGAATCGGACCGCAATACAACGAAAAGGTTCCGAAGGAAGCATTTGAGGAAGTGGGCAAGGGCGTCATCGCGATTGGGCCGGTTCTGGTGGCGGCGCAAAAGGCCGGGGCAAAGCATTTCTTTGTCGAACAGGACCAGACGCCCGGCAATCCGCTGGATAGTCTGCGGGGCAGCGCGACCTACTTGAAGGGATTGAAATTTTAGGAGCTTGCAATGAGCAAACGGACATCGATTGGGACTTGGGCGTACACGATCGGGCCATACGGTCCGAATCCGATTGATTTTGAGACGGTGTGTTCGAAGCTGAAGGCGCTGGGTTTCGACGGGGTGGAATTAGGGTCGTTTCCGCCGCATCCGAACCCGGGCAACCCGAACGGGCCGAACGAGGGCTGGGCCGGGGCGATGCCGGAGAAGTCGCAGCGGGCCGAGTTAGTCGCTCAGATGAAGGAGCGGGGACTCGGGTTCAGCGGGATCGCCGCCAACCTGTGGGGCGAGAAGTTAGTCAACACCGATGATACTTCGAAGTATGTCGACGAGTTCCGGAAGAATTCCGAATTCGCCAAGGACTTAGGAATCGGAGGGGTGCGGGTGGACTGCGTGCAGCCGCCGACGATCCACCGGGAAATCGATTACGCGACCGCCCTCAAGCGGGTGGCGGGCGCGTGGAAAGAGTGCTGCGATATCGCCGCGGGCAATGGCCAGTATGTCGCATGGGAGTTTGAGCCAGGGTTTGCATTCAATAAGCCCAGCGACGTGGTGCGGGTGCATGACGCCGTCGGCAAGGATAACTTCGGCTTGATGTACGACACCTGCCACGGGCAGATGGTCGGCGTCGTCGGAGTTCGACAAGAGGGCGAGAAAGAGGTTTTCACGAGCCAAGTGGAACTCATCAAACTACTGCACGGGCGGATCAACCATATTCACCTGATCGACTCCGATAACCAATGCCATAAGGACGCCAATGGCGAAGATGAGACGTCGAGCCACCCGCCGTTCGGGCTCGGGGTGCTGGATTTTGACGTGATCGTACCAGAACTCGTCAAAGCCGCCGCGCCGATGATTCGGCACGACTGGTGGACGATTGACCTGTGCTTCTGGCCGGACGCCTGGGCAGCGACCGAGACCTGTAAAAAAGCGCTGGACGGATTAGTGGGGAAATACGGAGCATAAGTATGAAAGAGTTACGGGTTGGCATGATCGGCTACGGTTTCATGGGGCGGACCCATTCCAACGCCTATAAGCGGCTGAATGACTTTTTCCCGGTGCCACATCGGCCGGTCCTGAAGGCGGTATGCGCTCGGAATGTGGAAAAAGCGCAGGCCTTTGCAGATACATGGGGCTATGAACGGGTAGAAACCGATTGGCGGAAGCTG
>JAPKZA010000232.1 GCA_026394015.1 Acidobacteriota bacterium | reverse complement strand
CTAAAGAGCCAAGCTATAGAAAACAACCTAACACTTTGCGCCGGGATCCGTGTTTGGAATTAATGTTTGAAGGATCGATAAACGTAGTAAAATTTTAATCAGGAATGTTGGTTTACAAACAGATGCTGAGCAAGCAAGACGTTAGTCGTATCTATCACTGCACTTTTTACAAATGCGGGAGTCAGTGGGTCCGGGATGTATTAACCGACCCGGCTATCGTTGCCTATAGTCAAGCTAAACTTCTGGATTTGGGTCGGGACGTACCGACCGCGGGCTGGCCGACGGTTGAATCGGCTGGGGTAGCAAGCCCGCTTTACACGGCGCGACTCTCGGAATGGCAGCGCCGATTGGAGCCCCGGGAGACGGACAAGTGCTTGATCGTCCTCCGCGATCCTCGCGACGTCATCGTTTCTCTCGTTAAGTCGCTGGCGAATAGTCATGTTCCCAACGAGATGACGTCGTTATTGCGCCTCCCACTGCGGCATGCCTCGCATGGCGATCGGATTCGGATGGGAATCCACTTCTTTTTGTCATGGGCGGAGCCGTTTCGTTCGTGGGTGGATCATGAGCAGACCAGGCCGGACGAACTTCGGCTGGACTACGCGGCGCTGATTGCGGATGAGCAGGGCCACTTCCGCCGGATTTTTACGTTTCTGAACTGGCAGATCCCCGACGAAGTGGTGACCGAGGTGGTGGCACGGCATTCGTTTGTGGCGACCAGTGGCGGGCGTCAACCGGGCGAGGAGAATGAGTACAGCCACCGCCGGAAGGGAGTTAGCGGGGATTGGCGGAACCATTTTACGCGCGAGACCGGAGCACTTCTGGAGGAGACCTGCCCCGGATTACTGCGAGCGGGAGGGTATGTCGAGGCGGACAACTGGTGGGAGTCGTTGGCGGAAGAAGACCTCGTCGAGGAGACCTCCAACAAGGTGGGGGTCGGTCGGTTGCTTGCCGTCATGGAAGAGCAAGAGACCCAATTGCGCATTATTCGGCAAGCGGCCGAACACCGGGCGCACGATGTGGAGGAGTTACATGGATTGAACAAGTCTCTCCGCAACGAGGTAGAAACTTATCGTATCGCGAGCGAAGAGCGCTTGAGGGCATTGGAGGAACTGACTGAACTGTATCTGCAATCCCAGAAGGACGCCAGCGAGTACAAGAAGGCGGCGGACCAGCGGGAGCGCGATGCGAATGAGTTGCATCGAATCAATGCATCCTTCCGCAAAGAGGCGGACACCTACCGTCTCGCGAGCGAGCAGCGACTGCGGGAACTCGAAGAGCTAAACGAACTCTGTCGGCGAGCTCAGAGCGACGCAAGCGTATTCAAGAATGCGGCCGAGCAGCGGGCGCGCGATGTGGACGCGTTACATCGATTGAACGAGTCGCTGGGCGAAGAGGCGGAAAACTACCGTATTGCAAGCGAGCAACGCCTGCGGGAACTCGAGGAAGTGAACGAACTCTGTCGGCGAGCGCAGAACCAAGTCAGCTTCTATAAAGATGCGGCTGAACAGCGGGAGCGCGACCTGGACGAGTTACAGGGACTGAATCAGGCTCTCCGCGAGCGGACGGACTGTTACCCAGTTGCGAGCGAGCGACACCCGCAGGAACCCGAGGAACTTAACGAACTCCTTCGGCAGGCGCAGGGGGAAGCCAGGACCTATAGAATTGCGGCCGAACAGCGGGAGCGCGATGTTGAAGAGCTCCATAGGTTGAACGAATCGCTGCGCAAAGAAGCGGGATTCTTCCGAATCACGAGCGAACAACGCCTGCGGGCACTCGAGGAGCTCAATGAATTCTATCGGCAGTCGCAGATGGACGTTTGCGTGTATCAGGAAGCGGCCGAGCAGAGGGCGCGCAACTTAGACGAGTTACAGCGATTGAACGCATCTATCCAACAGGAGGCGGAACCTTACCGTATCGCGAGCGAACAACGCCTGCGGGCACTCGAGGAGCTCGATGAACTCTATCGGCAGTCCCAGGGGGACGTTAGCGTGTATAAGGACGCGGCCGAGCAGCGAGCGCGCGACGTGGAGGAGTTACAGCGATTGAACGCATCTGTCCAACAGGCGGCGGAACCGTACCGTATCGCGAGCGAGCAGCGGCTGCGAGCGCTCGAGGAGCTCCATGAATTCTATCGGCAAGCCCAAAGGGACGTCAGCGAGTATAAAAAGGCGGCCGAAGAGCGGGCGCGCGATGCGGATGAGTTACATCGATTGAACGAATCTCTCCGCAACGCGGCGGAACCGTACCGTATCGCGAGCGAGCAACGCTTGGGAGCCCTCGAGGAACTTAACAGGCGTTACAGTCAATTGCAGATGGACGCAAGCCTACATGAAGGCGCGGCCGAAGAGAGAGCGCGCGCGTTGGAAGAGTTAGAGAGGATGGCTGAGTCGCTGCGCCGAGAGGTGGGAACCCAGCGGTTCGCGAGCGAGCAACGCCTGCAGAAACTCGAGGAGCTAAATGAACTGTATTCTCAGGCACAGAAAGACGCCAGCCTTTTTAAAGGCGCGGCCGAGGAAAGACTGCAATTGGTTCAGTATTTGGACGGCGAACTCAACAAAGTTCTTTCAACCACGCTCTGGGCTAGAATCTTGAAGTCCAGCGGATTATCTCGCTAGATCCGTTCCGGGGCTACCGCGGCCGGGATGGATCTCGTGAACCTTATCCATTGTTTTCGAGAAATCCAAACGTTGGAACTTTTCTTGCCTAGCGACAGGTTCCGGTATTCCGCACTCTAGCGGCGAACGGGTTGGGTGCCGCTTTCTGAAGACCCTGGCCTGTTGGGAGGTAGCTCCAACGGACCGTTCCGCCCAAGCGCGGGATTGACAGACTGCAGGTGCCGATACTGCGTCGCCGTCGATCGACCGTTTCGTGGGGCCGTACCTCGTTCCGGTTGGAGTCTGCAACGGGGATCTTCGGCGCGTACCCGGAGCGGTTTTTGGGACGCATGTGTCATCATTGTAGGCAACGCATGGCTACTAAAGTAACTATCTTCAACAATGGTCCGATCCGGATCGAAGGCGATATCACTATCGTCGATACAGCTGGGCAGGAGTTTGGCATGGGAGGACGCGCGGCAATCGGTTTGTGCCGTTGTGGACTGAGCGCGAACAAGCCGTTTTGCGACGGCGCTCATGCCGCGGGCGGCTTTTCGAGCGTTTGCGAAGCGCGCGATCTGCCGCCGCCGAAGCCGAAGGTCTAAGCACCTTCTTTGAGAATGCAGATGTCCTTGAGGCCTCGATAGTCTTCGTCAAAATCGAGGCCGTACCCGACGACGAACTCGTCGGGTATTTGGAACCCGCAGTAGGCGACATGGACGGGCCGCAAGCGGCGGTCTGGTTTGTCGAGGAGGGCGGCGATGCGAATGGCGCGGGGCTTGCGCTGGTTGAGCACGCCGACGAGGTAGCTGAGGGTAACGCCGGTATCGACGATATCTTCGACGATGAGAACGTTGGCGCCTTCGATTTGCATGTCGAGGTCCTTGGTGACCTTCACTTCGCCGGAGGAGGTTTTGCCGCGTCCGTAGCTGGAGATGCCCATGAAGTCGAGCTTCAAGGGACGTTCGATGGCTCGGGTGAGATCGGCGACGAACATGAAAGCGCCTTTGAGGATGCCGACGACGATGAGTTCGCCGTCGGGGAAGTCTTTGGTGACCATGCGACCGAGTTCGCGGACACGATCCTGGATTTGGGCATCGGAGATAAGGACGCTGGTCTGTGGGTTGTTCATGCTAGTCGAGGTTGCGGAGACGTAAACTGGGGGGCCCGATGTGGATGTGGGGGGCGGTGGCCTGGCCGCGGATGGAGGCTCGAAAGGCGAAAAAAGGAATCTGGACTTTTTCGAGATAGCTGATGAGCCAGCGGCCTTCGGGGTCGTCGGGATTGACGCCGATGTCGACGCGGTCGCGATGGTCGAAGCCAAGTGAACGGTGGAGCGCGGTTTGGCCACGGGCGCTGATGGGGAGCTTGCGGTCGAACTGTTTTTCGAAGGCGAGGACGAGTTGCTTGAGGTCGGTGGCGAGGGCGAATTTCATTCCGCCGATGAAACGGGTGACGACGGGCATGGGGCCTTGGATAGGACCATCCATCGTTGCTCTTGGGAGCGGGACGCTGGCGGCTTCTTCGGCGCGGATCTGGGCGATCAGGTCGTTGACGGTGCGGGCGCGGTCTTCGGCGGCGGAGACAACGCGGCGGGCACGGTCGACGTCGTCTTCGAAGGGAAGGAGCGAGGAACGGGGTGCGACGCCGGCGCTGACGAGCTTGGCGGCATCGGCTAATTTTGCTTGTTCGCGGGCGAGGCGGCGCTGGGCGGCGGCCTTGATTTCTTCGGCCTGGGTTTCGGTCAATTCATCGATCACGAGTTCGCCGTAGACGGTTTGGTCGATTACTTGATCATCTTTGGCGTGGGCAACGGCGATTTCCGCCTGCTCGACTTGGCGCGCGGAGACGGCCCCGGCGGCCAATAAACCCTTTAAATTGGCCAATCGGGCGCGTGCGTTCTGCACTGCCGGAGAGTCCGCCGCGAGCAGAGAGAAGCAACAGGCCAAACCGATGACCACTATTCGCCGAAAATCCACGATAATAGTAGTGTAGTACGATACCGACAGGAGTCGATTTGCAGTCAAACGATACGCGGAACTCACCCGAGAGTGAAAACCCGAAAGCCGAAATGGCAGTGATCCAGGAAGAAGCAGGAGAACTCAGTCCCACCTGGTTCCTGGCGGCGGAAGCGGCGCAAGCCAAGCAGGCCGTAGATTTAGTGGCCTTCGATTTGCGTGGCATTACGACGATGGCAGATGTTTTTCTCATCTGTCATGGCCGGAACAATCGCCAGAATCAAGCGATCGCCGATGAGATTGAGAGTGATCTGAAGCGGGAGGCGGGGGAGCGCCCCGTGAGCATTGAAGGTTATCAGACCGGCGAATGGATCCTGCTCGATTACGGTGATTTAGTGGTGCACGTGTTCTCTGAGAAGGCGCGCGCTTATTACGATTTAGACCGGCTCTACCGGGGAGCGAAGAAACTGACGCTGCCGGTGGAGAGCAATCCCCAGACGTAGTTAGAACGTCGCCGTCGAGGAGACTTCGCCACCGGCGGCGACTCGCTCGTCGAGGGTGGCTTGGGCTGCGGCGGGGTCCGGTGCTTGGATAGCATCGGCGAGCACCGTTACCCGCTTGCCGGTGGCCAGCAGGCCACGCAAGGCGTGGCGGACGCAGATTTCCGTCACCACACCATAGACGACGTAATGGTCGGCCTGCAATTGGGCCAGAAGCGGCATCAGCGCCGCGCTCGTGAAGCAGTTGACGTGCTGCTTTTCGAGGAAGTACTGGCGGCCTCGGGTGCCGAGCAGGGTCGCCTCCGGCTTGCGTTGGCCGAGGCAGCCGGCGACGCAATGATGGGGCCAAGCCTTGAACTCCGGATCGTGGCCGGAGTGGGCGTCCATGGTGGAGATGATGGGGAGTCCGTGGGCGGCGGCGAAGTTGGTAAGGCGGGCGAGCGCGGGAAGCAGGGTTTCGGCTCCGGGGACATAGAGCGCACCGGCGGGGTAGAGGAAATCGAATTGGGTATCGACGTCGAAGAAGACGGTGTTCATTGGTTGTCTCCGCGGAGATTCTGGCGGACCCGGGCGTCGAGGGCGAGGAGTTCCTTTGAATATTCGACGCGCCAGGGGTGCTCTTCGGGAGCGTAGAGGCTCTTCAAGGCGTGGGGCAACTTCTTGATGTTCTCGCGGGCCGTGGCGCGGGCCTGGTGCGCGTCGGGGAGGGGCTCGAGGAGCTGTCCCTGGGACATCACAGGGCGAAGCAGGGCTTCGGCGGGTGCGTCCGTGGGAAGCGCCTCCCATGCGCAACTGACGAGGTCTCGGTTGCCGTAGCGGAAGACCTGCTTGGCGCCGGGCCGGGTGTGTTTCTCTTCGCTGTATTTGGCGGTGTAGCGTTTCGCGCTGTTGGATTCTAGCTCGACGAGCTTGTAGACGGCTCCGAGGCTGGGGCTATCGGCGGAGGTGGCCAGATCGGTACCGACGCCGTAGATGGCGATGGGGGCGGCGGCGGCGGTGAGTTCGACAATGCGGTATTCGTTCAGGTCGCTGGTCGCCATGATCGTGACGTCGTGGAAGCCGGCCGCATCGAGCAGGGCACGGACGGCGCGGGAGAGCTCAAACAAGTTGCCGCTATCGAGACGGACGCCGGCGATGGGCCGTCCGAGGGAGATGGCTTTGCGGGCACCTTCGAGGGTGTCGTAGCTATCGATGAGGTAGGTGGTGCCTTCGCCGAGCAGTTGCTGGAGGTGGCGGAAGCTATCGAGTTCGCTGGAAAAGCTCATGACCCAGGAGTGGGCGGAGGTGCCATAAACCGGGACGCCGAAGCGGAAACCGGCTTCGACGTTGCTTGTGCCGATGCAGCCGCCGATGTAGGCGGCGCGGGCGGCGAGCAGGCCGGATTCCGGGCCGTGGGCACGCCGGGTACCGAACTCGACGACGCTGGCGGCACCGGCCGCTTCCACGATGCGGGCGGCTTTGCTGGCGATGAGCGTTTGGAAACCGATGGTGGCCAGCAGGTAGGTTTCGACGAGCTGCGCTTCGATCAACGGTGCGCGAACCGTAAGAATGGGTTCGTTCGGAAAGACGGGTGTGCCTTCCGGAATGCCAAAAACGTCGCCCGAGAAACGGAGGTCGGCGAGATAAGTGAAGAACTCCGGGCTGACGCGGGAGAACTGCGGCAAGGCACGCAGCCAAGCGATCTCTTCGGGTTCGAACCGCAGATTCCGCAGGTACTCGATCGCTTGGGGTAGACCGGCCGTTAGGTAGTAGTTTCGGTTGTAGGGCAACCGGCGAACGAAGAGCTCAAAGGTGGCGACCTCGTGATGCTTGCCGGCTTCGAAGTAGCCGGCGGCCATCGTGAGTTGGTAGAGGTCGGTGAGAAGAGCGTTCATGGAAGCGGCTTGGCGGTGGCAGCGAGTTGGTGAAGTTCCTCGACGACCTTGGGGTCGAGGGTGTAGAGGGTGGGGTCGCCGGCGCGGGTGGCGAAGTAGGCGTCGGCTTGCTGGGCGACGGCGACGACTTCGGCGGGTTTGCCGGGTACCGTGATGGAATATTCGGCCAGCGGCTTGCCGCCGGCTTTGGGGGCGAAGCCGGTGGCGGCGAGTTCGCGGAGGCGATCGACGAGTTGCTGGACGGAGCCGGGGTCGATTTTCTTACCGCCGGAGAGCCAGTCGGCTCCTTTCTTTTCGAAGCTCCACGATTTGCCGTCGTGTTTGAGTTCGACCTTGGACGGATCAGCGAATCCGAAATCGAAAAGCTTCTTGCTGCGGAACTCTTCGGCCTTTCTGGAGAAGATGTCGACGGCCTCGGGGGGCAGCTTGAAGAAGCCTTCGACGGCGGTGGACTTGGCGAAGAAATTGCCTTCTTTGTCCTTGCGGATATCGAGTTGTTGGGTGCCCTTATCGTCGGTGGCCCGGGCGATGGCGTAGGGCGCGGCGGAGGCGAACTTGCCAGCGAAGGTCTGCTCTTCGTCCTCCGGGGTGATCTCCATTTTGGCTTCGATCAGCTTCCGGACGAGTTCTTCGACGGCGAAGGTATCGGGGCGCCAGGCTTGCGGTTTGGTCATGGACCAATGGCCGTCGGCCTTGACGAACTCGATGCCGTTGAGTTCGACGCGGACGAGTTTAGCGTCGTAGAAGGTGAGGAGGCGGCGATCGCGCAGGTCCTGCCATACCTTGTCGACAGCGGCTTTGGCGGCCGCGGCGACCGTGTAGAGCCGGGGGTCGCCATCGACGCGGGCGAAGACGGAGGTGCCGAGGGGCGAAGCTTCACCGAGGAGCAATTTGTGTTTCTTGCCATCCTTGCGGTCGATGAGAACTTCGACCTGGGGCGAGGCGAAGCCGTACTGCATCAGGTCGGCGGGCTTTTCGTCGACGAGCCGTTCGGAGGCGACGAGCGCCAAGGCGGAGACGAGGGCCTGCACGGCGCGGGTATCGGCGGGGAGGGCCTTCGGCGCGATGAGCCGCCATCCGCTCGGCTGCCGTTCGAGGACGGCGCCGGTGCCGTCGCGGCGCTTGATTTCAATCTTGGCGAACTGGTCTTCCGGGATTTCTAGAATCTTCGGCGGGGCGTCCTTGGCGGGTGCCCCGACCTTCTTTTCTTCGTCCTGGTTGGACCAATAAATGCCGCCAGCCAGAACCGCCAGCAGCGCGACAGCAACGAGCAATCCTCGATTCGGCATCGGTTATCTCCGGCGCAACCAAACCATGATGCCGCCGATGATGATCAGGATCGGCGGGAAGAAACTGGCGAACGGGAAGACCCAGCCTTGGCCCGGCTTCACGTTGAGACGCCGATCCTCGGGCTCTTTGGGGCGAATCGAGATGAGCTCTTCGTCGGAGGACATCCAGTTGAACGCGTTCAAAAACAGGTCGCGGTTTCCGGGATAGCGGAAGAACGAGTTGGTGGCCCAAGAGATGGACCCGAAGACAACGATTCGAGCTTTGCCGATGGAGGCGGCGGCGGCGATCGGGAGAGGGCCTTTGGGTCCGGCGGGCGGATCGGCGGAGAGTTTCTTCAGATCGAGCGTGGTGGTCGCGAAGCTCTTGTCGGAAGTGGCGATGAGTTTTTCCGCCTTGTCTTTGGTGGTGAGCGTACGGACGAGCGGGAAGGCGACGCCGACGTCGCGCATGTCGCGGACGATGGGGTGGGACTCGTATTTATCGATGACAAAGACGAACTTATTGAAGCCGGAATCAACGCCGCTGCCGCTTTCGTCGATGGCGACATCGTTGTTGACCGTGATACCCCAGCTATCGAGCAGGGCCACCAGCTTTTCGTTGACGGCGCCGTCGTCTTTCTCCGTCTTCAAGGCAGGTGCCAGCAGGAACATCGCGTGGCCGCCCTTTTCGACGAAGGCTTTGATGCCGGCGACGACGGGCTCCGGATAGTCGAAGCGTGGGCCGGCGACCAGGATCGTCGTGCAATCCGCAGGAATCTCCGCCTTTTGCAGGGTTTTGATGACCTGGGTCTTGTAGTTATAGCGTTCGAGGGCCGTTTTGGCGAGGCCGAGACCGTCGCCGGTCATCTCGTCGAAGCCGGACTCTCCGGCACCGGAGAGGGAGCAGACCATACGATCGCCCGTTTTCAGGGTGCGGATAATGGCGCCGGTGACTTCTTCCTCGGTCAGGGCCCGAGCCTCTTCGCGCTTGATGCCATTTTCAACAAAGACCTGCCCGAAGCTGCGGGCACCGAGGGCGCGAGCCAACTGTGGACTCTTTTCGGGGTCGATGTAATCGACGCGGAGCTTGGAGGAGAGGTTGCTGTAGCGGTCGAGCAGGTCGCGGGAGGCGATGAACCGATCGGTCTTATCGACGACGGTGATTTTGACTTCGGTCGCCAAGCCTTTGACGATTTTCTCGGTCTGATCGGAGAGGGAGAAGCGCTTGTTGGTGGTTGAATCGAAGGACTTGTTGTAGCGATTGGCCAGGAAGTTAATACCAGCGAGAATCGCGACGAAGACGATGATGTAGGCGCCCGCGTAGGCGGTGTATCGAACTTGACGGCTCGCCATTAGGACCTCCACCGCAACGATTCGAGCGACCGCGTCGTCAGGAACAGACCGAGCGCGATGACCGAAACGTAGAAGATAACGTCTTTGGAATCGATGACTCCTTTCGAGAACGGCTCAAAATGAGAGGTCAATGAGAGATAGGCCAAGACCTTGGCCCAGACGTCGGATTTGAAGCCGGTGAACCAATCGAAGGTCCACATGAGCAGGGAGACGCCGAAGGTGGCCGCGCCGGCGAGAATCTGATTCTTCGTCGTGTTCGAGATGAAGCAGCCGATGGAAAGCAGGCAGCCGCCCTGGAGCAACATGCCGAGGAAACTCGTCGCGACGGGGCGCCAGTCCGGACTGCCGAACAGGAACAGGACGCTGAGGTTGACTAAGGTCAGCGACAGGATGCAGGCGTACATCGTCAGCGCACCCAGCCATTTGCCGAGCACAATTTCGTAGTCGCGGATGGGCGAGGTGATGAGGAGTTCGATGGTGCCTGATCGTTTCTCTTCCGCGAACAGGCGCATGGTAATCATGGGAATCAGGAACAGGGAGATGACGCCGACGTTCATCATGACGGGGCGAATGACCCATTCGTTGACGTCCATAGGGCCGCCGCGGCCGGCCTGGGCACCGATGGAACGATCGAGGAAGTAGCCCACGGCGACGTAGGAGAAGAACCCGGACACTACGGCGTAAATGGTGAGGAGCGCGTAGGCGATGGGCGAAACGAAGTAGCTTTTCACTTCTTTTTGCCAGATGGTTAGGATGTTGTTCATGCGGATACCTCCGACGCGGTGAGTTGGAGGAAGACCTCTTCGAGGCTCATGCTGACCGGCCGGAGCTCGGTGAGATTCCAGCCGGCTTCGACCACGGCGCGCGCGAGATCGGCCCGGACGTTTCGCCCTTGCAGGCTTTCGATTTCAAAGGCGCAGGTGGAATCCTGCGCGAGTTTCAGGATCACGCGGCTGACGCCGGCGACCCGTTCGAGCTTCTCCTGCACGATGCCGCTTTCGGGTTGGCCTTCGACGGTGAGGCCGATGACTTCCGAGCCGCGCATGCGATTCGTCAGGTTTTCCATCGAGTCCGTCGCGACCACTTTGCCGCGCGAGATGATCACGACGCGTTCGCAGATTTGCTCGACTTCGGGCAGAATGTGCGTGCTCAGGATGATCGTATGATCGCCGGCGAGACCCTTGATCAGGTCGCGCGTTTCGAGAATCTGCTTGGGATCCAGGCCCGAGGTCGGCTCGTCGAGGATCAGCACTTCCGGATTGTGAATGATGGCCTGCGCCAAGCCTACCCGCTGCTTGTAGCCTTTCGACAACTTGCTGACGAGCTTGTTGCGGACGTCGGCGACGTTGCATTTTTCAGAGACTTCATCGACGCGCTTGCGCAGGCTGTTGCCGCCCATGCCCTTGAGTTTGCCGACGAAGGTCAAGTACTCAGCCACTTCCATTTCGGGATAGAGAGGCGGGGTTTCCGGCAGGTAGCCGATCCGCCTTTTCACTTCCATGGGTTGTTCCATCACGTCGAAGCCGCCCACGGAGGCGGTGCCCGACGAGGGGGGCATGAAGCACGTCAGGATGCGCATCGTGGTGGTCTTCCCTGCCCCGTTCGGACCCAGGAAGCCAACCACTTGGCCCTTTTCCACTTCGAAGGAAATATTATCGACCGCGGTATGACCGGGGTATCGTTTGCTTACGCCTTCGACTTTGATCATAGTTTTCGACTAGAGACCCATTATTTGAAATCCGGCGTCGACGAAGATGGTGTTTCCCGTGACGCCGCGACCGAGGTTCGAACCGAGGAACACGGCGGTATCCCCGACTTCGGCCGGGTCGCAGTTGCGACGGAGCGGCGCGTGTTGGGCGACGCCGTCGAGCACCTTTGAAAAATCCTTGATGCCGCGGGCGGAGGCGGTCTTGATGGGCCCGGCGCTGATGGCGTTGACCCGGATATTGCGCGGACCGAGGTCGGCGGCCAGGTAGCGGACGCAGGCTTCGAGCGCGGCTTTGGCGACGCCCATGACGTTATAGTTTTCGACGACGCGGGTGGCACCGAGGTAGGTGAGCGTCATGATGGAACCGCCATCGGTCATGAGCGGCGTGAGCGCTCGGGCCATGGCGACCAGCGAATAAGAGCTGACGTTCTGCGAGAGCAGGAAGCCGTCGCGGGAGGTTTCGAGGAACGGCCGACTGAGGTCCTCTTTATTCGCGAAGGCGATGCTATGGACGACGATGTCGAGTTTCGGGAATTCGGCTTCGAGGACGGTGACGAGCGCCGCGAGTTCGGCGTCGCTCGTGACGTCACAGTTGAGGATCCGGGCGGCCCCGAGTTCGGCGCCTAGTTCCTCCACCTGACCCTTCAAGCGATCCCCTTGATACGTCAACAGAAGGGTCGCGCCTTCGCGGCGAAACGCCTGGGCAATCGAATACGCAATCGACCAACGATTCGCGACTCCGGCGACGAGCGCGGTCTTTCCAGCTAGCAAACCTGACATATCCGTAAGTTTACCGCGAACTACTGGAGTTTCACCGGCTTGCCGCCCTGATCCTTACTCTTCTGCGCGGCGTCCATGAACGCGAAGATCTCCATCGTCTCCGCCATCGGGACCGGGGACTGGCCGGTTTGGAAGAATTTCACGATTTGGCCGAGCATGGGAGCGTAGTTGACTTTGACTTTGACCGGGCTTTGGAGGATCGTTTTTTCTTTGAACACCATGGCGCCGAAATCGCCGTAGGGGCGGAGGAGATGGACGGTGCCGGTGCGACCGTCCTTCCATTTGCCGACGACGACGTCGTCGCCGGAAGCGATGCGGGTGACTTCGACGCAGCCCGGGCCGAGCATGGCGTAGAGCATTTCGACGGCGTGGACGCCGTACCAGGTCATGTCCATCTTGTGGGTGGGATCCATGGGACCGGGGCCCCAAACGGCGACGCCTTTCGCGCCTTTGGCATCGAGGATGCCATCGGACCAGCGGAGGCTGGAGGAGCTGAACCAGGGCACACCATTCTCTTTGGCGAGTTTAGCGATGGCGAGAGCGTCGGCCTGCGTGGCGGCGAGCGGTTTATCGATGAAGACCGGCTTCTTGTGTTTGAAGATCTCGCGGGCCTGGGCGAGATGGATGCGGCCGTCGACGCTTTCGAGAAGAATCGCGTCTACTTTTTCGCAGAGTGTTTTGATGTCGGGGACGATTTCGACGCCCCACTTATCGTGCAGTTCTTTGGCGTAACCTTCGACGCGGGAGCGGCTGGATTCCAGATCACTGCTGCCGCCTTTGTAGGCCGCAACGATTTTGGCGCCGGGTTGGTAGTCTGGGCTCTTCGGATCATTCAGGATTTTCACGAAGGCGATGACGTGGGACGTGTCGGTTCCGACAATGCCAACGCGCAAGTCTGCGGCCATCGCGAGGATAGCGGAGAATAGGAATACTGAAACGGCTTTCATCACAGGGAATTGTATCGTAAGTGAATCTTGAAACCCCGCTCGTTTATGTGAAAGGCGTGGGACCGCAGCGTGCGGCGATGCTGGAGACCAAGGGACTCGTGACGGTCGCCGACCTTCTGCACTACCCTCCGTTCCGCTACGAAGACCGGTCGAACCTGAAATCGATCGACAAACTGGCTCCTGGCGAGATGGCGACCGTGCTGGTTGAAGTGCGGGCGACGAAGCTGCCGGTGCTGAAGAATAAGCGCGTGGGCCTGTTTGAGGCAACGCTGGGCGATGCGGGACGGATGCCGCTGATCGGCCGCTGGTTCAACGGGGGTTATCTGGCGAAGGTTCTGGCGGAGGGGATGCGGCTGGCGGTGTTCGGAAAGGTGGAGTTCGACACCTACCGCGGCGAACTGCTGATGAAGAATCCGGAGTTCGAGATTCTATCCGAAGACGATGAAGACGGCGACACGACGCTGCATACGGGCCGGGTGGTGCCGATCTACGAAGCGGCCCAGCGGGTGAGCCCGAAGATGATGCGGGTGCTGATGCGGCGGGTGTTGGACTCGATCCCCCCGATCGACGACATGCTGCCCCAAAGCTTGCGCGATCAACTCAAGCTGCCTGACCGCTGGACGGCCATTCAAGGCATTCACTTCCCAAACGAAGAGAGCGACATCCGGCTGCTGAACGCGTTCCGTTCGCCGGCGCATGTGCGGATGATCCTGGAAGAGTTTTTCTGGCTCGAATGCGGGCTAGCGCTGAAGCGGCACAAGGCCCGCGAGGTGATTGGGATTCAGTTCGCGCTAAACGAGCAGGTGCGCGAAAAGATTAAGGCCATGCTGCCGTTCAAGCCAACCGGCGCGCAGAAGCGGGTGCTGGGCGAAATCGCGCGGGACATGGCGGCCCCGCAGCCGATGAGCCGTTTATTGCAGGGCGACGTCGGTAGCGGCAAAACGTTGGTCGCCGCCGAGGCGGCCATCATCGCGATCGAAAACGGCTATCAGGTGGCGGTACTGGCCCCGACCGAGATTTTGGCGTCGCAGCATTTTGCGTATTTCAAGAACCTGTTCAACAAGCTCGGCTATCAGTGCGTGATGCTCTCGGGTTCGTTCAAGCCGAAGGAGAAGGACGCGATTCGTCGGCTGATCGCCAGCGGGCTGATCCACGTCGCGATCGGCACTCATGCGTTGCTCGAAGACGATGTGCAGTTTCACAAACTGGGTCTGGCGATTGTCGATGAGCAGCATCGGTTCGGGGTGATGCAGCGGCTGCGGCTGATGGAGAAGGGGCAGAAGCCGGACGTGCTGGTGATGACGGCGACGCCGATTCCGCGGACGCTGGCGTTAACCGTTTATGGGGACTTGGACACATCGGTGATCGACGAACTGCCGCCGGGGCGCCGCCCGATCATCACGACCCATGTGGCGTCGCCAAGGATCGAGGAGGTGTGGTCTTTTTTGCAGGGCGAGGTGGAGGCCGGTCGGCAGGCGTACGTCGTTTATCCCGTCATCGAAGAGAGCGAGACGCAGGCGATGAAGGCCGCGGAGCAGATGTACCTGATGCTGTCGCAGACGGTGTTTCCGCAGTTTCAAGTCGGCTTACTGCACGGCAAGTTGGCGCAGAGCGATAAGGAAGCGGTGATGGCGGCCTTCAAGCAGGGCACGACCCAGATTCTGGTTTCGACGACTGTGATCGAAGTCGGGGTCGACGTGCCGAATGCGACGGTGATGGTGATTGAGCAGGCGGAGCGTTTCGGGCTGGCGCAGTTGCATCAGTTGCGCGGGCGGGTGGGCCGGGGCGGCAACCAGAGCTACTGCCTGCTGGTGACCGAGAAGCTGAGCGAGACGGGGAAAGAGCGGATTCGTACGATGGTGGAATCGAACGACGGATTCTATATTGCCGAGATGGACCTGCGGCTGCGTGGGCCGGGCGAATTTTTCGGCACCAAGCAGAGCGGCCTGCCGGCGTTGCGCTTTGGCAACATTCTGCGCGATAGCGAATTATTGGAGATTGCGCGTAACGAAGCGAACGCGTTCATTGATCATCCGCCGAGTGAGACGGCGCTGCGCCAGGCCGTCGCGTATTTGCGGGAACACTGGCAGCGCCGTTACGGCTTAGTATTGGTAGGGTAAATATGCGAGTTATTGCTGGAGAATTTCGCAGCCGAAAGCTGCTGAGCGTGGAAGGGATGGACGTGCGGCCGACGCCGGACCGCTTGCGGGAGGCGCTGTTCAACATTTTGCAGACGCGCCTGCAGGGTGCCGTTTTCGCGGATGCCTATGCCGGCACGGGAGCGGTGGGGTTAGAGGCGCTAAGCCGGGGGGCGAAGCGCGTGTTGTTCATCGAGCGGGACAAAGAGGCTCTGCGCACCATTTTCGAGAACATTAAGGCGCTGGAGGTGCAGGGCCGCACCGCCATCATCAAACGCAAGGCGAGCGACACGCGGCGCAAGATTGAAGCAGATATCGTCTTCATCGATCCGCCTTTCACCGTGCCGAGAGAGTTCGACGCCTCGCTGCAGGCGGTGGCCGAGTCGGCGGTGCCGTTCGTGATTGTGCAGCACCCGCCGCGGCATATACTCCTCGACGAGTACGGCTCCTTGCGCAGGAGCCGTATCGTCAAGCAGGGCGACAACTGGCTTAGTTTCTACGACCGGTAACCGGCAGCGATTCACCGACGCTGTTTGAGATCCGCACGACGACAGAGTCGATGACGCCGGTGACGGTTAGCGGCAGCGAGAAGCGGAAGCCGCCGCCGAAGGGCAGCGACGCCGCGCTGGAGTACCAGGCGTTGTAGGCGGCCGTCACCGGAATGGTGAACGCGGTGGTTTCCAGCAGGGTGCTGCCCGCTACGGGAGTGAATTGCAGGGTCATCTGCGAGACCTCGCGGGTGTTCGAGAAGCCTTCGACGTTGAGCGTAAAGCCGCCGGGAGCCGCGGTGAGCGAGGCGGACGTGATGACCGGGATGCTGCGCGCCAAAGTCACAGTGACCGTCGGCCCCGGCGTGGGCGGTCCGCCGGTGGGGGTGAAGATGGTTTGGAGCTGCACTTGGCCAGCGACGGTACCCACTTGGAAGCGGAGCGGGTTGATCGAGAACTGGGCCTCGGTCTGCCCGGCCGGGATGGTGAAGGTGACCGTCCGGCCACCGCTCGTCAACTGCACCGCGGGATCGTCCACCGGATTGGCCGAGTTCGGGGTGAACACGAGCGTGAGGGTGCCGGTGATCGGAACTGGATAGGGCGATTCGAGCCGGATGGTGATGACGCCCTGCTGACCGGTCTGAATTGTGGGCGAGGTGCCGACGAAACTGAGCGGGGGGAGGGGCGGGAGCCCGATGGTGATCGAGAAGACCCGGGTGGCGGTGTTGCGGACGGCGTCGGTGACCTGAACGGTAACGCTGAACGTGCCAGGAGCGGTGGGGGTACCGGCGATGGAGCCATCGGCGGCGAGCGCGACGCCGGTGGGCAGGGAACCCTGCGCGATGGAGAAGGCGTAGGGTGCTTGGCCCCCCGTGGCGCCGACACTGGCGGCGTAGGCCGTCCCAACGACTCCGCCGGGCACTGAGGTGGTCGTAATGCTGACCGGGGCGAGAACCCGAATGGTCGCCGATCCGGTCGCCGTGTTCCGCAGCGCATCGGTAACGGTCACGGCGAAGGAGAAGGTCCCCGGCGTGGTCGGCGCTCCGCTGAGTTGGCCCGTCGCCGAATCGAAGGCGACGCCGCTGGGCAGCGCTCCGCTCGAGACGGCCCAGGTATAGGGCGGCTTTCCGCCGACGGCCGCGAAGCCGCCGCCGAGGGGTTGGTTCAACGGGACCGGGGCGGTGCCGGGCGAACTCGTGATTTCAAGTCGGGCGAAGATCTGGACCGAGAAGCCTTTGCTACCTTTGAGGCCGCGCGTGTCCGTGGCTTCGACCGAGAAGGAGAACGGCCCGGAAGCGGTCGGGTTTCCGGTTACCGATCCGCTGCTGTTTCCGGTTAGCCCAGCCGGCAAGCCGGTGAAGGCGAAGGTGTACGGCGGGGTTCCGCCGGTGGCGGCGAATGTTTGGGCGAAGGGCTGACCGGCGGTGGAATCCGGCAGCGGCGAACTGGTCGTGATCTCGACGAGGCCGACGATCGTGATCGAGAAGGCTCGGCTGGCGCGAGCGTTGAGAGAGTCGGTCACGCTGACGGTGAACCGGAAGGTGCCAGCGGCTGTCGGAGTTCCGGCGAGCGTGGCGTTGCTCGTGAAGACCACGCCCGGGGGCAGGTCTCCGGACAACGAGAAGGCGTACGGAGCGCGGCCGCCGATGGCGCCGAAGGAGGCCGCATACGGTTGGCCGATCCCTCCAGACGGGACCGACTCGGTTGTGATCGACAACGGAATCGAAGGCGTGGCAATCGTGACCGTATAGAGCTGCCCAGCTGAACGCCCGGCTCCATCATTGACCACTACCCCGAACGTGAACGTTCCCGCCAGCGCGGGAGTACCCAGGAAAGTGCCATTGCCGTTCATGACCACACCAGGCGGCAACGTGCCTTGGCTGATCCCAAACGTATACGGCAACGTGCCGTCCGCCGCGCCGACCTGAGCGTTGTAGGCGACCCCGAGCGTGCCGTTAGGCAGCGACGAGGGATTGATGGAAAGCGGTGCGGGGCCTCGTGCCGTGACGATGAACAGGATCGTGCTGGTGGAGACCTGCTCCAGACTATCCGTCACTTGGACCACCGCGGAATACTGGCCGACCGCACCAGACGCGGTGCCTGTAAATACACCTGTCGCGGTGGCGAAACTGACGCCGGGGGGTGGCCCGCCGCTCAGCAGTGCAAACCGATACGGCGATCGTCCTCCCACCACGGCGACCGGGGTGGAAACAGCTTGGCCCTGTTCCACCGGAATGACGAGCGCGGTAACGCTCAGCGCCAGTTGCACGCGCAGGGTAAACACCCGCTCCGCTTGGCTTCCCCGGCTATCGGTCACCCGGACCGTAAAGCTGCTGGAGCCGTCCTGCAACGTGCTTCCGCTCAGGTTCCCCGTGGTGGCAGCCAGCGTCATACCGGTTGGTAACGCTCCGTTCGTGATGGACCAAAGATAGGGCCCGATCCCACCGCTCGCCGCAAAGGTTTGAGTGTACACGGCTGCCGTGGTGGCAACCGGAAGCGACGTAGTGGTGATACTCAACGACGAACCCACGGTAATCGAGAGCACGACCCTGGCGAAGCGATTCTCGAAGTCCGCCGAATCGCCCGCCTCAATCGTGAACGTGCTAGTTCCGACATCGAGCGGAGTTCCGGTAATCGCTCCAGTGAGCAGATTTAGCGTGAGTCCGTTCGGCAGCGAACTGCCTGGGGGAAGATAGAACGCTGCCGAACCGACCAGACCCTGCGTCTGCACCGTGGCGCTATACGCCGAACCTACGATGCCATTCGGCAGACTGGTGGTCGTAATTACGAAACGAGGGAGTACGTTAATGCTGAGCGCCTTGAGCGCGGACTGGCCCCGGGCGTCGGTGGCGGTAACGGTGAAGTTGACGAGTCCACTGGCGGTGGGCGTGCCGGTGATCGTCCCGGTGGTGGCGAGCGCCAGCCCAGCCGGGAGAGCCCCTTGCGTGACCGCGAAGGTGATCGGTGCCAGCCCATTCGCGGTGATGACCGTGTCGGAGTAGGGACTCGACACGGTGCCATCCCGTAGTTGGGTGGTCGTGATGGTAAGGGCCGAGTTAACGACGATCGTCAGAGTGCGGAACGCGGAATTCCCCAAGTTGTCTAAAGCCCGCAGCGTGAATGTGGAGGTACCAGCCGTCGTTGGAGTCCCACTGATTACGCCCGTACCGGGCGCCAAGGTCAGGCCCGCAGGCAGAAACCCATCCGAAACCGAGAGGGATACCGTACTCTCGTTGCCATTCTGCGTCGCGACGGTCGTCGAGTAAGCGACGCCGACCGTGCCGTTCGGCAACGAGGCGGTTGAGATCACTAGCGCCGGGGCGATGGTGATCGATAGGCTGCGTTGAGCGGTTTGGTTCTGCGCGTCGCTGGCGGTCACCGTGAACGTGGCGGTGCCCGCCGTGGTGGGGGTACCGCTGATGGTGCCGGTGGTAGGCGCGAGAGTTAGGCCTGCTGGGAGTGTGCCGACGGTGATGGCAAAGGAAACGGCGCCGGCCGCGTTTTGGGTGGCCAGGGTAGCGGAGTAGCCTAATGCCACGGTGCCGTTGGGGAGAGTCAACGTAGAGATGGCGAACGGTGCTGTGATGGTGATCGTAAAGCTCCGCTGCGCCAACTGGGAGCTGGCGCCAACGGCGGAGATCGTAAACGACGAAGTGCCGGGCGTGGTTGGAGTGCCGCTGATGATTCCCGTAGTGGGAGCCAGCGTCAGGCCCGCAGGCAAACTACCGGTTGAGACGGAGAAGGTAACCACGCTGCCTCCGTTTTGGGCTTCTACCGTCGCGGTATAAGCGGCGCCGACAATGCCGTTCGGGAGAGTCGTCGTGGTGATTGAGAACCCCGCCGAGATGGTAACTGTGAAGCTTCGCTGGGCGGTTTGTGACGTCGAGTCGGTTGCGGTGATGGTGAACGTTGAGGCACCCGCGGTGGTCGGAGTGCCGCCGATTGCGCCCGTCGAAGGAACCAGGGTCAAGCCCGCGGGCAGACTGCCGGTCGTGACCGCAAAGGTCACCGCGCCGACGCCGTTCTGGGTTGCGACGGTTACCGAGTAGGCTGCCCCTGGAGCCCCATTCGGTAGAGTGGTCGTCGAGATGACAAAGGCCGCGGCGATCGTAACTGTGAAGCTGCGCTGAGCGGTTTGCGAAGTGGAGTCCGTCGCGGTGATGGTGAACGTCGAGGCGGCGGCCGTGGTTGGGGTGCCGCTGATTGCACCCGTCGTGGAGACGAGCGTAAGGCCGGCCGGGAGCGTTCCCGTCGTGACGGCGAAGGTGACGGCACCACCTCCGTTTTGAGACGCAACCGTGGCGGAATAGGCTGTTCCCACGGTGCCGTTCGGCAAGGTCGTGGTCGAGATCACGAAGGCCGCGGCGATCGTAATCGTGAATGATGGTGAACGTCGAGGCGGCGGCCGTGGTTGGGGTGCCGCTGATTGCACCCGTCGTGGAGACGAGCGTAAGGCCGGCCGGGAGCGTTCCCGTCGTGACGGCGAAGGTGACGGCACCAACTCCGTTCTGGGTCGCGACGGTTGCCGCATAAGCCGCTCCCACGGTGCCGTTCGGCAGGGTCAAAGTAGAAATCGAAAACGGACCGCTAACGGTGATCGAATAGGTCCGTGCGGCCGTCCGCAAGGCCGCGTCGGTCGGCGTGATGGTGAAGGTGAAGGTGCCGGCCGTGGTGGGTGTTCCCGTGATCGCACCCGTGCTCGTATTCAGCGTTAAGCCTGCGGGAAGGGGTTCCGGACCGACGGCAAAGGTCACAGGAGCCACGCCGCCAGTCGTCAGAATGGTCGCGCTGTAGGCTACACCCACGGTGCCCAAGGGTAGGGTGACCGTCGAGTTCGTAAACGCGTTCAAAATCTGTAAGGTGTACGACTGCGTGTGATTCAATCCGCCGCTGTCCGTCACTGTAACGCCGAAGCTGAACGAGCCGATAGCCGTCGGCGTACCCGAGATCACACCCGTTCCAGGCGCGAGCGTCAAGCCAGTCGGCAACGACCCGGTAGCAAGTTGGAAGGTGTATGGACTCGTGCCCCCTGCGACAATTAGGCCCGCCGAATAGGCTTGATTAATCGTGCCTCCGGGCAAGGTGGGGCTCAGGATCGGCGGGCCGCCGATCGAATGCGAGAACACGCCCTGGGCGGTGCGTCCATCGGTGTCGGTCGCCGCGACCGTAAAGCTGTAGGTCCCGGCCGAGACCGGCAACCCTTCGTAGCGGCCCGTCGAAGGAACCATATTCAGGATCGATATCGGCGCGTTGTTGAGGATTGTGAACCGTGCCCCGCCGCTACCGCCAGCCGTGCCAAACACCAGACCGTACAACTGGTTCAGAGCGCCTGCCGGGATCGGAGAGGTCATCGAAATCGAGAATACCGACGAGATAACCACGGTGTAACTCTGCGTAGCCGTCACGCCGATCGAGTCCGTAGCCCGAATTGCGAAGCTAAACGTCCCCGCCGCTGTAGGGGTTCCTTGGATCAATCCAGTGCTGGGGACCAGGGATAGTCCCGGAGGAAGCGGTCCCGAAAACACACTAACACTGTAGGTCAGCGTACCGGTTCCGCCGAAGGCGGCGGCCGACGAACTGTAGGAAGTGCTCAGCGTTCCAGGGGGCAACAAAGGAGTGTTGAACGTGATGGCTGGACCAACGGTAATTTGGAAGCTCCGCAAGATCGAAGTAGAATCCTGGTCGAACGCCAGGACGCCGATTGTGAAAGTTCCCGTGGCGGTCGGAATGCCGCTGATGA
Source organism: Acidobacteriota bacterium (assembly GCA_026394015.1). Lineage (GTDB taxonomy): Bacteria > Acidobacteriota > Terriglobia > Bryobacterales > Bryobacteraceae. The sequence goes on along the minus strand of JAPKZA010000232.1, from coordinate 3,028 downwards.
CGCCCGTGTCCGGGCTCAAAAACAACCCACTCGGCAGAAAGCCAGACTCGATCAGAAACCGAGGGGGTCGGTTGCCGCCGCTCGTCGCCAACGTCGCCGAATAGGCGCTACCAAGAGCGCCAACCGGCAACGGCGAAGTCGTGACAAACGTATGCGGTTGGGAGATAACGACGCGGAATGCCCGATCATTCGGCGTTCCACCACCCACCGTTTGCGCGGCGCGAACGGTGAAGTTGTACGTGCCGATGGTCGTTGGGGTGCCCGACAAGGCCCCGCCGGAAGACAAGGTTAAACCCGGGGGGAGTGTCCCTGAAAACAACGTGAACAGGAACGGCGCAGAACCGCCCTGCACCGCCAGAGGATTGGAATACGGAACGCCGACGAAACCACTCGGTAAGGGATTGTTGGTGATCGCGAGGGTCGGAACGACGTTCATCGTGAAAACCCGCGTAGCAAAACGCCCGTTCGAATCCGTTGCCCTAACGGTAACGCTGGACGATCCGAGGGACGAAGCCGACCCTGACACGTCCCCAGCGCTCCCGAGGACGATGCCCGCGGGGAAGGCGCCAGAGTCGATGGAAAACGTGTAAGGAGTATTCCCACCCGAGGCCGTGATCGTGGTGGAGTACGACCCTCCACTCGTCGCAAAATCGGGCAGTGCGTTACTCGTCGTAAACACTACCAGTTGGGCAATGCGGAGGGGAAGCGAGCCGATAGCAAAGCCGCCCAGCGCATCCGTGACAGCAAAATAGGGGAAGGCATCGATGGATTCGGTCGGAGTGCCCGATAAGGTTCCCGTGCTCGGGTCGATCGTCAGCCCCGCCGGCAGTTGCGCTCCAAACGGATACAAACTAAAGGTCCGGGGAAGCCCCCCGCCCGCCACACTATAGGGGTTGCCGCTGTAAGCCGTGCCGACGGTCCCAAACGGGAGTGCGCTCTCCGAAAAAAGAAGCTGAAAGACAATCGGAAACGTGAAAGCTTGCGAGCTGGTCGCGCCCCGGGCGTCGGTCACCTGAATCGTCGCGTTTTCCGAGGAATTCGAAGTAAAGGTAACGTCGCCATGAAGCACCCCGGTCGCTCCGTCCAAAACCACTCCGGCGGGAAGCATCCCTGCTGTCACGCTGTAGGAAAAAGGCGCCACTCCGCCCACTGGACTCAAAACGGCTCGATATGCCGAGCCAATCTCGGCCGTCGGCGGTGTCGCGCCGGTCGTGAACTGCAAACCGGTCAGATCGCTAATGATGATGTTATACGTGCGCCACGCCGCCGAAACGGTCCCGCCCGAAATCAACTGAGACTGCAGGGTAAACCAGAACGAGCCCGCGACCGTCGGAGTGCCACTCACGACGCCGGAACCATTCACGGTCAAGCCGGTCGGCAGGGCTCCGCTCACGATGGAATAGGTTCCGCCCAAGCCGGGAGAGAGCGATATGGGGCTGCTATACGCTACGTTCCTCGTGCCATTGGGCAGAGTCAAGGTCGAGATGTTTCGCGTCGAGTTAGGCGTAATCTGAAAGGCAGAAACAACCGACGCCGAGATTTGGCTCGAATCATTCACTTGCACGCTGAAGTTGACGGGCGAAACAAATCCAGCGCCCACGACGCCGCCGATCGCGCCCGTCGCCGGATTCAGGGTCAGACCCGGCGGCAAGCTCCCAGTCAAAGTAAAGAAATAGGGTGCCACCCCGCCCGTCACCGCGATTTGATCCGAATAGGTCGTTCCGGACCCACCCGCTGACGCCAAAATACGCCGCTGAATCTGCAACGGGCTATTCACGCGCAAAACAAAAGTCTTGCTCGGAGCCTGCCCCACACCATCGAGCACTCGAACCGAGAACGCGAAAACGCCAGTCGTCGTTGGCTGGCCAAAAACCGTGCCTGTAAGGGGATCGAGCGACATTCCTGGGGGCAAAGCCCCCCCCACGAGAAGGAACCGCTGACTCGTGTCGCAAGTACTAGTTTGAATCGGATACAGGCGCGACTGAAACTGCGTCGCCTCCGGCAACACCGCACCGGTCACAATAAGACACATGCCCGACGGGTTCGGAAACGCATAAGCCGCCAACCCCATCGCTAGGCCGGCCCACAAAATCCGCATCGACCGCATCACTTCCGCCCTCCCATCGCCATCGGCACCTGCGCCCAGCGAGCCTCCGCCCCTTGCAACGCCAGAGTCCAAATCGGCTCGTCGACGTCTCCGAAAACCACAAAAGTACGCCCGTCCCGCAAGGGCAGCAACTGCCTCGCAGCCAAGGGCAACTCCCAGGTTTGCCAAGTTCGAGTCGCGAAGCTGAGTGTCCGAACGGCCATCCCATCCGTGTCCAAAATCACGGCTATCGCTCCATCCGCGGTGGAAACCATCGCGGTGCCCGAAACCTGCCCATAATCTTCCCTGCGGCCCGTATCATCGACGCGGAACAGGGTGTCCGCCAGACCACAGAAACCGGCGTTGCCCGGCAACACTAGCAGGGCTCGAACATCGGCGATGGGGTACTGGAACAATTGGCGACCGTCGACCGACCATCCGGCGCAGTGGTCGCCATCCGCGGCCACGATTCTCTCTCCATCTCCACCCAGAGCCAACCGCGCTGCCGAGAAAGCCAGTTCGACCGCATCGTCCGCGGCCCCGCCGCGCAAGCGAGCGACCCGGGCACCATTCTGCACCAACGCCACCTCCGGTTTGGCGGAGGAGACGAGGTTCTGCCAACCACCCCCGGCGTCTGCGAGGCGGCGTAACTCCTGAGCCCCCACACCGTAATGGACGAAGCCTTCCGCATCTAACCCATAGCTACCCGCCCACGTCCGCAAACCGGAAGTACCTACCATGGCCTGGGCCAGATAGGCGCTGCCCGCCGGGCCAAGCAGCGGCCGCACGCGGCCTTCGGCGTCCAGCGTGTAGCCCAACACCGGCCCGCCTAAGACGGAATCCTGCGCCTGCGCGGCGGCGGTCACTATACTCGCCACAAACATTCGTCGGTTCATCGGGGAGCCCCCACCGTCGGAGTGCCCGGCGCAATCACGGTCGGAT
>JAPKZA010000558.1 GCA_026394015.1 Acidobacteriota bacterium | reverse complement strand
GCCGTGGGGGTGGTGGCGTTGACTCCTTGGTTCGCGATCTATTGGGTTTATGCGTTTTTGGCGGCGCGGAGCTTGGATGAGCACGCGCTGGCGGTGATTGGGCCGTTGCGGCGGGGGGACTTAGCGGCGGCACGGGTGGCGGTGGGGATGATTGTAGGTCGAGATACGACGGAATTAGACGAAGCGGAAGTTACTCGGGCGGTGATGGAGACGGTGGCGGAGAACTTGAGCGACGGGGTGATTGCTCCGTTGTTTTGGCTGATGGTGGCGGGGCCGGTGGGGATGGCGGCTTACAAGGCGGTGAATACTTTAGATAGTATGTGGGGGTATCGGAATGCGAAATACGGCGAGTTTGGATGGTGCGCGGCGCGGATGGATGATTGGGCGAATTGGATACCGGCTCGGTTGACGGCGGCGCTGATTTGGCTCGTGGCTTTGGTGTGGCCGGGGATGAGCTTTATGGCGAGTGTGAGGACGACTTGGCGGGACGCGGATCGGCAGCCGAGCCCGAATTCGGGATGGCCGGAGGCGGCCGCGGCGGGGGCGTTGGGGGTGAGGTTTGGCGGGGTGAATCGGTACAAAGGGGTGGAGACGGTGAAGGCGTTTTTGGGGGAGGCGGTGACACCGCTGAGTTGGCGGGTTTACGGGGGCATGCGGGTTTTGTTGTATGGGGCGCTGGGGATTTTTGTGGGGGTGGCGCTCGTATGGTGAGACACGGGGGCAACATCTTCGCGGTTGCGGAGGCGGAGGGGGTGGACTTTCGCCAGGTGTTGGACTTCAGCGCGAGCATTAATCCGTTAGGGATGTCGCCGGCGGTGAGGGAGGCGATTCTGACGGCGATGGACCGGGTGGCGCATTATCCGGAGCGGACGGGGCGGCGGGTGAGAGAGGCGTTGGGGGCGCATTGGGGTGTGGCGCCGGAGCGGATTCGGGTGGGGCACGGGGCAACGGAGTTGCTGTTTGCCTGGTGCCGGGAACAAGGGAACGGAACGATTGCGGCGCCGGCGTTCGGGGAGTTTCATGCGGCTTGGCCGGAGGCGCGGATCTGCGCGTTGGGAGACCGGGAGAGTTGGCCGGCGGAGGGGGCGGTGGTACTGACTCGACCGGCGAATCCGACGGGGGAGTTGATTAGTTGTGAGCTGGTTCGGGAGTATGCTCGAGGGCGGCGCGGGGCGGTATTAGTAGATGAATCGTTTCTGGACTTTTGTGAGGCCGAGAGTTTGGTGGGGGAGGCGGGGGGAAACTTATTTGTGCTGCGGAGTTTGACTAAGTTCTGGGCGCTGCCGGGGCTACGGATTGGGGCGTTGGTGGGGGATGTCAGTGGGATTACGCAGATTCCTTGGCCGGTGAACGCGCTAGCCGAGGCGGCGGCGGTGGCGGCGGTGGGCGATGGGGAATGGGCCCGACGGACACGAGAGTTCGTGAAGACGGAGGCGGCTTGGTTGGCGGGGGAATTGGCGGCGTGGAAAGTATGGGAGCCCACGGCCAATTATTTATTTGTGGAGACGGCTCGGGGGACGGAATTGGCCGCTTTCTTGGCGGAACGGAACGTTTTGGTGCGGGACTGCGCGGGGTGGCCGGGGTGGCCGGTGCAGGGGGTTCGGGTGGCGGTGCGGCGGCGTTGGGAGAATGAAGTATTGGTGCGTTTGAGCAAGGAGTTTTTATGTGGCTGAGTTTTCTATTGTTGGCGGCGGCGATGCCGGAGCGGATCATTTCGACAGCGCCGAGCTTTACCGAGATGCTGTTTGCGGTGGGCGCGGGGGAGAAGGTGGTCGCGGTTTCGACTTACTGCCACTTCCCTGCCTCGGTGGATCAGTTGCCGCGGATTGGGAGTTACTTGCAGCCTAACGTCGAGGCGATTGTTCGCTTGAAGCCGGACTTAGTTCTGGTACACGCGGAACAGCCGCAGGTGGCGCGGCAGTTGGCGGCGTTGGGGATAAAGACGCTAGCTTTGCGGAATACGGGGTTGGAGGAGACGCTGCGGTCGGCCACGGAGATCGGAAAGGCGGTGGGACGGCCAACGGAAGGGGCGGCGTTGGAGGCGAAGTTGCGGGCAGGGTTGGCGGCGATGGCGAAGCGGACGGCGACGGGGAAGCCGAAATCGATTTTGTTTGTGGTGGGACGGACGCCGGGGCGGTTGGACGGGATGGTGGTGGTGGGGAAGGGCTCGTTTTTGAACGAACTGATGCAGGTGGCGGG
>JAPKZA010000236.1 GCA_026394015.1 Acidobacteriota bacterium | reverse complement strand
GTTCCGCAGCGGGCCAGATAGTTGGTCCAAAGCTTTGTCTCGATCTTTTCCTGTCGGGCGCAGAGATTATCGAGGGCATCGTAGAGTTCGTCTTCCTCGAAGGCGGAGAGGCCGAGCACTTCGGCGACGGCGTGATCTTGCGCCCAGCGGACGGCGGAGAGGCGAGAGCCTTGATGAGCAACGCGAGCCAGGACCAGGAAGAGGGCGAGCTTGCCGAGCCGGGTGTGGCCGAGCGCGGCGGTGATTCCGAGATCGGAGGCGACTTGGTTGAGTGCGTGGAGAAGGCCGAAGACGGGACCGCAGGTGGGTTCGGAAGCGGGGTCGCCATCGAGTTCGCCCCGCAGGAGACGTCGGAGGGCGGCGATGCGGGGAGCGGGCCAGGAGGAGATGTTGAGGAGGGTGCGAGTTTTGACTTTGCCATCCTGGCGGAAGGACTCGCGAAGGAGGATGGCCGGAGGGGAGTTTCGGTTGGGGACCTCCGTTACGTACATCAGTGCATGTATAAACAGAAGACTCAATATTGTCATGCGTATTTAGAACACTGACATGACTACATAAGACAGGGCAAAAAGAGGTAAATCGTTGAGGCGCAATCACTTCCGGTCAAAACGGGCAGGAAGATCCGCCCGAGCGCGGGGGCCATAACCGCCGAGGGTCATCTCCTCGATCGAGCGACTACCAACTCCGCACTTGGCCCAATCCCTGCGCCAACGAACCCCACCAATCTAGAATCTGGCATTTCACTTTGTGACGGCGGGAGGCATTAACAGGGCGTTGGTCACCTCTTTGTCTTACAGGGGGTGGGCTCCGGGACTATTGTGGAGCCGGAGATAAAGAAGAAGGGAGTTCGAGTTCATGGACAGCGCGGCTCCACGCACGATTCGCAGCAGCGATCGCGTCGGGAAGCTCATCCGGTTCGGTGAGGGCGATCTCTTCGATCCTCTTGAGGGCGCCGGCGAGCCCGGCCGCACCGATCAACATCGCAGAACCGGCTAGCTTGTGCGCACGATCGGCAACCGATTCGGCCACCTGCTCCCGAACGGGCGTGGCGAGCCAGGAGCCGGCGTCGTCGAGCACGGTGCGGATCATGACCTCGGCTTTGGCGCCGCAAATAGAGCGAAACGAGGTGAGATTCCTGACCGACCAAGCGCAATCCGTGCCGAGGGAGAACGCCGGAGTGGGTTCATCGGCGGTCAGGACGCGGCGCAGGTCTGATTCCCGGAGCGGTTTTGCCAGGAAGGCGTCAAATCCGGCATCCGCGCAGAGTTTCCGGTCCGAATCAAAAACGGAGGCGGTAAGTGCGATGAGCTTCGGGGGAGCGGCTAGCTCCTGGCGGATGCGGCGGGCGAGGGCGAGGCCGTCGATGCCGGGCATGCGGAGGTCTAGTATTGCGAAATCGAACCCGCTACTCTGGAGAGCCGCCCAAGCCTCTGCGCCGTCTTCAACGATCTGGTGCTGACAGCCGAGACGATTCAGGAGGAGTTCGATCACGAAACGGTTTTCGAAATTATCCTCCGCCACCAGGACGCGGACCGGATGGTCCAGTGCTGCCGGGGCGGTAGGCGGGGACGGCGTGTTCGCCGGCGAGCCGCCCCATTGCGCAAAAGCTTCACGGAGCCTCCGCAAGGAAGGCGGCACCGTGAGGAACTCGACGCCAGGAGTGTGGCAGAAGTCGTCCTTCTTGAAGTGGCGCGGGTAGGTTTGATAGACGGCGACCTTCCAACCGGCCTCGATAAACGACTGCAAGGAGCCTGCGGAGTGGGTGGGCATGGCAGCGGCCAAGATGTCCTCCACAATCAGGCTGGCGCCGGCGCCGGAGCCCGACGGCAAGGTTGTTTGGACCTCATTGGAGCAACCCAGGAAATGGACTTGGGACGCGAGACTGTCGCGAATGCGGCTAGATGCGCCAGCGATGACAACAGCCAGGGGAGATGCCTTCGGCCGCCGGTGGATGACGCCGACAGGAATCGAGACAATTACCGTAGTGCCAATCCCCACCTTGGCTCCAATGCCGATTTCGCCACCCATGGCGGCGAGAATCCGCTTGACGATGGACAAGCCGAGCCCGGTTCCGACGTTGGCCGGGGTGCCGACTGTCTGCGTGAGTTGCCAGAAGGGCTGGAAGAGGCGGTCGAGATGTTCTTCTGGGATGCCCGGTCCAGTGTCGCGAACCGTGCAGACGATCCGGCCATCGGTGTCGCTGCTGGCTCCGGGCGTCCACGATACGTCGATTGCAACCGAGCCGCTGGGAGTGAATTTGGCGGCGTTTCCCACGATGTTGAGCAAAATCTGCTTGACCCGCAACGGGTCCCCCTGACAGAAGACAGGCAGCGACGGAGAGCAGATCCAGGAGAACCGAAGGCCCTTGTCCACGGCCCCAGGCACAACCATTTCAAAGGCCTCCTCGAGGAGCGAGACGGTCTCGAACGGCTCTTTTCGCAGTTCCAGTTGTCCCTGTTCAATACGGGAGAAATCGAGCACATTGTTCAAGATTGAGACCAGATGCTCGCCGGAGCGTTCGATGAAGTCGACGGCGTCGCGTTGTCCATTCGAGAGCTTTTCGGCGCGTAGAAGGGGCGACATGCCGAGGATACAGTTGAGCGGTGTCCGGATTTCGTGGCTAATGGTGGCGAGGAATTCGGACTTCTGCTTGGTGGCGGCAAGAGCGGCGCCGGCGGACTCCTCGGACCGCTTGAGGGCGGCGGCGGTGCGCCGCTGCAGGTCCTGCACGCTCTGCCAAAGCGGACGCATTTCCGTGGCGAGGTCGGCACCGGCGGAATCAAGGATGGGTGTGCCGGAAGCGACATCGACACTTCCTATATAGTGATGGAGGCGGGTGACGGGCGCCGTGATGAGCCGGCCGAGCCACAGGGCGAAGGCCGCCGACGCGGTGGCGGCGAAGATAACAAGGAAGATGGCCCACATGTGGAAACGGGCCTCTCGCAGGTAGGCTCGAGCAGCAGGCTGGTAACATATGATGCGCAGGCCGCACTGGGCAAGAGCGTGGCCGCCTAAATAGGCGCGGCGCTGAAAAGGGCCCGCTCCATTGGCTGCGCGGCGGAACGCTATGGTTCCGCTGGACTGCTGCCCGATCGAATAAAGAAGGGTCCGTGCGTCCACGAAGCCGGATTTTGGCTGGTCTGACTGAGCGGGGATGAAAGAAATGACTTCGGCACCAGTTCCTTCTTTGAGGATGGCGATCCGTACGGAGTCAAGGTTGCGGGTATTGACGGAGCAGGCAAGGGCGGACTTGATGCGAAGTGCTGCCGTCGGAGGGCCGGTGTTTGCGGTCGGCGGCAGTGAGCGATCGATCGGGAAGTGAACTTCGCCGACATCGAGGGGTGGAAACGAATCCAGGCCCGCGGCCGATGGAAACCGCCACCAAAGGCGGGCGCCGGGACTGAGATCGATGTATCTTGGGTTCGTCCCCTGTTCGGGGCCGCGGCGGCGTATCTCTTCCAACAGGTCCAACTGGAGACGCGCCGACTGGTAGACGTCGTCGAAACAGTTCGCGACGGTCTGGGCGTGCAACGCGAGAAGGTCCTTGGCACGTTCTTCCGCCCGCACGTGGAGCACAGTTCCGCTGTATAGCAGGAGCGCAGACAGTGGCAACGTGGCGACGGAAAGAGTGCCGACGAAGATTTGACGGCGGAAAGAGGGGGGCGGCAGTTGGTGAGCACCCATCCGCTCCCAAAACCTCCAGGACCCCCTACTCAAGAGGAGGAGATGCGTGAGTAGCGCCGCGATCAGCCCCGAGAGCAAATCGGCGAGTCCGACCATCGATACGAACTCAAAGGAGAGTTTGAGATATCCGCCGTAGATAACGCCTACGAGAGGGAGGCCGATGATGGCCCCAGTCAGCGCCGCAGCCGCCGCGAGGGGGATGCGGGTCCGGAGGAAAAGCCCTACGCTAATGATTTCAATGACATGCAGGACCAGCGCGAACGGGTGCCCCCAATCGACCATTGTGCGCGCACCACCAATGGCAGCGGCCAGACCTCCCCACCAGGGTCCGAACAGCGCCACGGCTATGTAGGAGAACACGGATCCGGAGAGGAGGTCCACGCCGTCCCAAACACGGACGGTGTAGCCATTTATCAGGTATCCCAATAGCCCGCAAAGGACCGTCGAAGCCGACCGTTCGAGCACGAAAGTCTTAACGCTCAGGGAAGGTCTTCGCAACGGCAGCTCCATCTTGCTACGATCCAGGAAAGCCTACTCTCTGTCAATCAGAAATATCGCGTGCTCGAATAGGGCCATCTACTGATACGCTCCCAGCCCGCGCAAAGCTACACTGTAGGAGTTTAGTAAAAAGTTCGTCCTCGTCGGACAAGAGTTTTTGGCACTTCCTGGTTCTAAATGCTTCTGGCTTCACACGGAGACGACGGATTCGCGCATTAGAGTTCCCGGAGCCATCAGCGCAAAGGGTTCAGATGTGGATAATCTTACGCACGCGAGCAACTGATGGACTTAGCGAGTCAATAGTGGCCCCGATCGCTATACGTCCACGAGCCGGTTCTTGTTTCAGTAGGCCGATACCCTCCGACGCCCCGCTGGCTTTCTAGCGGGCTGGGAATAGGGATTGAGGAAGCTTTGACCTCCTGTTATAGCGAGCGCTCAGCTAAGTTGAAGAGGCGATCGAATGAACCCTGGGAGCTCAAGGCGACCGGGCAGGGCGAAAAAGCCCAAGATGCGAAGAGAGAATACCAATGATTAAAGTCATGATTGCGGACGATCACAAAATGTTTGCTGATTGCGTCGAGATGGCGCTCGATAAAAAGCAATTTGAAGTCGCTGCTATTGCTACCGATGGTTTGGAAGCACTGAAACTTGCATTGGAGCATCGGCCCCAGGTGGTAGTGCTGGACGTGAACATGCCAAGCCTGCACGGTCTCGACCTAGCCCGGGAGATTCACCGGGTCGCTCCGCTAACTCGGATTGTTTTCCTGACGTGCCGAACCGACGAGGCCTGTATCCGTGAGGCCCTACGGCTAGGCGCGAAGGGTTATATTTTGAAATCTGAACCGCTTGAACAGGTTGCCATTGCTCTGCAAACAGTAAGCGAAGGTGGAACCTACATCAGCTTAGAGTTTATTGGTCCACTTCTCGTCCAATGGTTGCAAAAGTCCGACGTTGAAACAGACCCGGTGGCGCTCTCACTGCGGGAACGCCAAGTCCTGAAACTGATTGCAGAGGGCCACTCTACCAAACAAATAGCGTCGATGCTGAACATCTCCCCGAAAACGGCGGACACGCATCGGGCCCGCCTTATGGCCAAACTGGGAGCCCACGAAATTGCGTCACTGGTCCGGTACGCGATCCGGGAGGGTATCGTCGCAGCGTGATGGTGGCTCGAGCTAGTTCCCAAGCGCCGGTGTTGCACGTAGCACCGCGGTTGAACACTATGCTACGGACCTTCCCACTGCTGCTGTCTGTTGGCTAAGGTGACAGCTTGGGGATCATCGTCAGCTACCGATCTGGCACCATGCTCTTAACGACAGCAGCTCCCGGTGGCTTGTCGCCTGATCCTGATCTCCGGCTTCGAGGAGCCGGCCCTCATCTCTCTCCGTTCCGCGACGGCATTGCTGTTGCCACGCGAAAACCGTTGACAGATGCCGATTGCCGAGTCATACTGCCCAAGGCTTGCGTTGCTTGCCTCCGAACTTGACTGGTCGGCATCGTCGGTATATGCAGGTTGGTCAAGTCTGAATGGATATTCTTATCGCCGACGACGATCAAGTGGCCAGAATGTATCTCGAACTGGCGTTGGTCTCGCTTCACCACTCGGTCACGGTCGCTGAGAATGGCGCTGAAGCATTGGAACTATTGGGTCAGTTTATGTTCGATGCCGTATTGCTCGACGTCGAGATGCCGGTCATGGGGGGCGTCGAGACGTTGGTGAATATCCGGGCCAACCCAGCATTGCAAGAACTTCGTGTGTATGCCCTCACTGCTCACACTCGCGAACCAATGCTCGCAGCGATACGGCAGGCCGGCTTTTCTGGATACCTGACGAAACCCTATGGCCCTAGAGAGCTAGAACGACTGTTGTCCGAGAAGGACCACCATACATAATGCGGAGCCTTCCATTGGTCAACCACCACTACTAGACCGCGGGGTATTCTCGGGGTACCAGAAGCTCCTTGGGGACGCCGGGATGAGTCCGCGTGCGGAGGCAAACCGCACACTCGAGGGCGTCGCATCCTGGCTCGCCGGGAAGCCAGATCGCTTGCTCAGCATCAGGGAGCAGTTACATGGGCTCACTGGGGCTTGCACGATCATCGGCGCTTCAGCCTTACAGGAAGCGATGAAGAATGTGGAGCGCTTAGTGGTGGCTGGCGAGAGCCGTCGCTGGACCCAAGCAGGAGTCGATACGGAGACCCTTTTCGAGGAGACGAGAAGGATCTATCAAGCTTTATTGAGTGCTGTTGATTCGGACCTCAAGCATTAAGATGTCGCGCTCCAAGGCATCTACAAGTCCACTGACTACGACAGGATCCTCAGCATGAGCGGCATCTTCTAGTATTACCGCCAGCTTCGTCAAGTCGGGAAATCCATAAGCAGCACCCGTTCCCTTCATCCGATGGGCGAACGTTGCGATATCGGCGAACGCCCTCTCGTTACAACTCTCGCGAACGGCATTGAGCGAATTAGCGAGTCCCTTCAGGTAGTTTGGCGCCAGCGCAGCGATCTGAAGCGCGAATTCTTGCTCCTTCGCTCGATCTGCCGGACCCGCTGCCTTGCCGACATTCTGCCGAACAAGACGATCCATTTCAACTACCGACGCCGGAATGCCGAATACGCCGCCGCCGCCAACGAGTCCTGTCAGTTCATCGGTCCATCCCTCGCCCAATAGAACACGACTGGCGCTGGGAAACGGAGCGACCGTAGAGAGCGCCCAAGCAACGAAGCCACGGCTAGGGCATTGTCCGGCAACAATCACAAGGTCGAAGAGAACGCCTTCTTTGGAGATTTCAACTGGGCTGGGTTGGCCCATCGAGGTGATGGCGGCCGACGGTATCAGCGCGGACAAAGCAGACTCCATTTCGGGGGTTTGTGCAAGAATCAATACCCGAATGTCCTTCCGAAGCCAGTTTCGCACGCGTTGCACAAGGGTGCCGGGGCGAACAGGCTTCGCGATGTAATCGTCGGCACCAGCCGCGTGAGCAGCCGAACTAAACCTCTGAAGCGACTGCGCACTCAAAACGATCACAGGAGTCCTGGGGCGGCTCGTGGCCACTTCCAGCGACCGCAATTCTGCAATGAGGTCCGGGCCGAAGCCGTCTGGAAGCTGAGCATCCATCAAAACCAGATCAAATTTCAAGTCCTGCAGCATTGCCCTGGCCTCGTCGGCCCGCGCGGCAATGATCACTTTATATCCATGTCCGGTCAGCAGCTTTCTCACATACAACTGTCCAGCGGGGTGATCTTCCACGAGCAGAATCCGCCACGCCACGTCGTCACGTTGAGAAGGGATGGGATTCTCCGAAACCGCGGTAGGGCGGCCCATCGCATGGATGGCTCGGAGGACGCGGGCCGGCGTCAAGGGCGACAGGAGCACTGGGTGGCGATCCGGCCGGGCGGCCCGTCCTTTCATGCGCAGCCAAAGCAGAGAGGTTGACGGAGAAGGCTCCCAATCGTGAAAGTCGGCCCACTCTTCGTCGACTAGAATAAAGCTGAACCGCGATATGTCCTTTGGCCAAGATTCTCGATCAGTGCAAGGCACGGCAGCCAACCCAGCAGACCGCAACACGCCCACTTGGAGCTCCAATCGGGCCGGGAAGCTTGCCACAAGTACCGGAGCGTTGGGCACCCTGGACACGGGCGCATCGCCGGACCACTTCGTCCCGGGCAAAGAAAAGAGGAAGGAGGAACCCTCGCCTACTGCAGAGGTAACAGAGATAGAACCGCCAAGACGAGTAGCAATCGCCCGGGAGATGCCCAGCCCCAGGCCGGCGCCACCGCTCTGCGCTGGCGAGAGGAATTCGCTTCGATAAAAACTTTCGAAAATCCGGTCTTGCTCGGATGGAGCGATGCCAGTTCCCGTATCCGTAACGTAGAACTGGATGTCGACTCCAGCAGCTGCTTGCTGCCATTGCAACCGTAACGTAACGGAACCGGCTTGCGTGAATTTGACGGCATTACTCAGCAGATTCACGAGTACCTGCCGGATCCGGTTCGGATCTTCCCGAACCACAGGGGGCATGGATGGCTCAACGATGAGATACACCTCTAAGTTCTTTGCCGTCGCCCGTATTCGGACAATATCGACCGCTCGCTCGGCAACTTCTGCAAGATCGATGTCCTGCCGATCGAGATCTACTTGTCCGGCTTCAATCTTCGAGATATCGAGAAGATCATTGATCAGCTCGAGAAGTGATTCCGCGCTGAACCAGATAGAATCGATAGACTCCCGCAGATCCTCAGACAGATTCGAACCGCGCAGGATTTCCGCTAACCCTACAATGGCGTTTAACGGAGTACGGATTTCATGGCTGATATTAGCGAGAAAGTCTGATTTCGCGCGATTTGCCTTGGCTGCCGAAGCCGCCTCCTCCAAGAGTTTTCGCTCCAAAGCATGGCGCGAAGAGACGTCACGAATAATCGCGGTAACCTCCGTCGTATTTGCCTGTAAGGGCCGGCCAATGTGGACCTCCGCCGGAAAAAGTTGCCCGGATGCATCTACCAGCCAGATTCCTATGGTTGGAGTTTCTGATGAGATTGTGCCCGCGAAGAGACCTTGCAGCAAGCGGGAGTAGACTTTGGCCATGGTGTCCGGAAAAAACGACTTGACCGAAGCGCCGATCAGGCTACCCTTTGGTCCGCAAAATTGGGAAGTTGCCTTCTGATTGGCGAACTGGATCACCCCGTCGGAGCCAAACGTTACGATAGATGCCGGAGCCGCTTCGGTAACAAGGCGATAACGCTCCTCGCTCTTTTGAAGCTGGCCAATCGCGCGCCTCGATGCGCTCACATCTCGATAGCACCAGACGCGTCCAATAACGCGGTCGCCAATCCTTTGGGGTTGGCTGTAGAGTTCGTAGGCTCTATCGCCGGACAGCTCAAACAAATCGTTCGCACTTTCGGAGGGTGCCGCTTCTAGTGCGCTGAGGCGGTTCGCGAAGGCTGCCGGATCCACCAACTGATCGAACTGCAGCGGAACAAGACTCTTCTCCCGGTTCGCTTCCGCCATTGGCCGCGGAATCCGCCACATGTCTAGAAAGCGCTGGTTAAAGGCAAGCCGCTCATTGGCGAGTCCGGTAACCAAAATCCCATCATTCGTTGCCTCTAACGTCGAGTTCAGAGTCGAAACAAGGCTTTCGCGTTCCCGCTGCTCCGCCAAGAAGGCCGTGACGTCACGAAACTGCCAAACCTGGCCTACAAGCTGACCATCTTGCCGACGGGCGTTGGTGACCGCCTCGATCGTCCGGCCATCCAACAAAGGAAAGTGCGCAATGAGCGACTTGTCGTATTGCGACTTCAGACGAACCCACTCGGCCAGCTGCTCTTCGGTATGGCGGAACTGCCGGATAAAGGGCTCCCACCACCGATTGCGATCAATCGATTCATCGATCCTGAGAATCGCGGCCCATCGATCGTTGAAGCGAATGGCTGATCCCCGTAGATCCGTAATCACCACGCCGTACGGTGCCGAGTCAAGTGCCGAGCGCAACAACGAAAGCGACCGGTCCCGCTCAATCTCGGCTTTCCGGCGTTCCACCAACTGGCCGATCTGAAGGCTTAGGTACTCGATAACGGGCAGGAGGAAAGTCGAAGGCGTGTCATCGCGTGAGGAAAACAACTCGATGACCCCGGACGTAACCGTCCCGGCCCTAACGGGGAAAGCCATTCCGCTGCGGATGCCCGCGCTCACGGCTAACTCTTTGAGAGGATTGGCGCTCAGGTCCTCGACCCGCGGGAGCAGAATCGGCGAGCCATCAAGCCACACCTGACCTGGAATCCCCTCTCCTGCCTTGTACGAAATCGATTGCGATGTTTTGAGGAACGGAGAGTCTGCTACTTGCTCATTGGCCCAAAATCGCTCCAAAAGCAAAGATCCCGTTTCCTCTGCGATCCACCAAAGTCCACCATAGCAAGCGCCCATGGCTTCGGCGATCACCTTTATGGCTTCGTAGGCCGCCTGCTGAGCATCATCCGCTTCTGTGAGTGCTCTCGTTACGCTCAACAGCAGAGCGTTCCGCAAGGCTTCTTCGTGCTCGACCGTCACGTCACGAATAACGCCTACAAAGTTGGAAATGCCCCCGGTGCCCGCCGATACAGGCTGGACCGCCATCTCGCCCCAAAAGTGCTGCCCGTCTTTTCGATGGCTTGCCAGTACACACCGAAATGCCTGATTCGCGTCCAGTGCCGTAATCAGGGCCTCGGCCGTTGGGGCATCGGTTCTCTCTCCTCGCAACAGCGTACCGAGACTCAGTCCGCGGACCTCTTCCAGTGAATATCCGGTCAGACTTGTGAAACTCTCGTTAATCCATTCGATCCGTTTACTGGAATCTGTGACGGCCACTGCATCTCTCGAGTTGGACACAATGAGGGAAAGAAGCCGCCGCTGGGCTTCACCTTCTCGAATCGTGTTGAGAGCCTGCTGCAGTTCCTCCCGCTGACTTTCCAGCTTGGAGGCAGCGCGCCGCAGATCACCGATGGCTAACTTCTGAGAGACCGATGATTGTATTACCTGAGGGGTAACATCGTGGATTGCGAAATCAGAAATGCTCAGTCTATGATCACTCAACGAAGCGAATTCTAAAACCCAGGGCGAACCCAGGATAAGGAAGGAATCCTTCTCCGCGAGGACCAGTTGCCCACGGAGCTGCAATCCCGATTCGATGTGCTTCAGCAAAAAGAGCGAATCAGCGGAAGCCGAGATCGAATCGATCGTGAAGGGAATCCGTGGACGCTCCAGCGTGAACAGGTGTGTGACGAACTGCCCCGGTTTGACGTCCGGACAGGCTTTGCTTAAGGAGGGGCCGCAGTTGACGATTCGACAGTCACGGTCGAAGTAAAGATAAAAGGGAAAAAGCGAGAGCAACGTCTCGCCACTCAGCGAGGGAATCGCCGCCGGCGCGCTACCACCCGATAAGGAACTCATCATGATCCGCTCCCGCCGCCTTCTCAGCAGCAATGGAGACCTCAACAGGCGTCTGAAAATACAGTCCGAGACCGAGAATGAGCCCCTCGACGAAGTGCGTCAGCCCCAAGCGATGAGAATAGTAGTGGAGTCGGAGAGAGTGGTCTGTCACATCCGAACAGCTAAAGGTGGGTGGATCCAGGTGAGGGAGAAACACACTGATTCGTTCATGCAACTTTGGTAGGTTAACGAGGAACTCAAGCAACGAAGCCCCCCCCAAGCAAAGCAGATCCTCGTAATTATCTTTTGCGGTCGTCATCACCCAATGGATACCGAACCTTCGCAAGAATTCTTGGAGTGAGATGCCCAAGCGCTCGGAAGCCGCCCCCACAAGCAAATACGTCAACTTATCCGGATATGAATCATTGCTGATAAAGATGTCCACCTCAACACCGGACGATCTCTTTACGTCTTCCCACGCTGCTAGCCCTTGCTCCTTAACCACCAACTCCTCGATGCCCCGATTTACCATTCCGTACATACAAGTCCTATTGGCAGAAACCCTGAAGGTTGCCGTGGCCGACGTCATACACCACCCTTGATTTTACCATGTCTTTTCGGCAAATCGGGAAAGTTCGATTTCAATTCCCTGCCCGGCCAAGCGGTTAACGGTTAGGCAGGCTCAAGCAGTCGTCCAGAGTGCCCCTGATCGAAATCAGAGCACGACGTAACGCCGTGGCTTCAGTCCCACGATTCTCCTTAAGGGCACACTCACGTTATCCGCGTTCTTTACGATCCTTAATCTACCGATCCTTTACGACATCGGTTATCCCCGCAGTCGCCGCACCCTTGATAACTTCACCGCAACGTATCCATCAAGAAGCCCATTCAGCACGAATAGCTAAAGGCCGACAGCAGCTTCACTGGGGGTTAACGGCCAAAGCACTTCCTGACAACTTCTTCAACGGAAGACGCGGCGATTGATACGGACCGCCGCCAGCCCCAAAGCAAGAGGCGTATGCTCCATTTCATCAACTCGTCTTTCACGCCGGTATTTGTGCCCTCGAAATCCATCCGGGTCCGCCGGTCGGCATTCAACCCAAACTCGATAGCGTTCCCCTCGTGTCGGTGCCATCGGACTGACTGCGCCTACGCCACTGATCGTACGGGGGGCGTGCGCAGGAATGATCCAGAGCTTTTGGCGACGAAGGAAGCGTCACCCAACCTGTCTGCATCCCGGAGCCCACGGGCCTCTACGTGCCGCTAAGCCTGCTGGCGCCAGGTGTTGCCTCCCCGTGTAAATACGGACGCAGCTCCGGAACCGCGAGCCGAGTCGTCATTGGTCTGATCCCCGTTCACCCCAGCGGCGTCGCTGGCCTCCCCTGACGCCCCCACCGCCACCGTGTCTCCGAAGATCGCCACCGAGATCCCGAACCGATCGCCCCCCCATTGGAAGTCTTCATATACGACTACTGCGCAATCGGATCGACCGTCAGCGGATACGCCGCCCGCCGGTCATCCACCGCAATCTGAACCATCCCATCGCGCGCCGTCATCCGCGCCGGCACCCGCCGGCCACCAAGCCACCGCGCACCCGCAGCATCAGGTTCTCCCCGTTCCCGGCCGGCCGCCGGTACTCCATCCGGTTCACCTTGGCATGCATCGACGCCGCGCCGGAGACCGCCACCTCCTGCCCCTCTGGCCCCCAACTCGCCAGCTCCAACCCCCAGCTCCAAGGCGCGCTATCGGGCTGTACAGCAAACCCTTCCCGTCGAACCGGGCCAGCCACCCATGCTAGTGGCTTCTAGACGGATAGCCCCCTTTGCCGTCCGGAAATACCCCGTGCCGATGCCGTTCGTACTCGGCGGCGATCTGTTTCCAGTCGACCAGATTCAGCCCTGCCGGGCCTTCTTTGGCCGGGGCCGTGTGGCGCAGAACGGGGTTCATGCCGAGGCGTTGGGCGAGCGGGCCGCCGTCGGCCCCGGCAGCAGGGCAGTGGCTGCCAAGAGCATCCCGCTGATGCGGCCACAGGAAGAGTGCCACGGCGAAACGTTCGGAAGAACGTCCATCTAACGAACATACGACAGGCCCTGACCGATCCGATCGCGGGATTTCTCTGAAACAGAGGGGTAAATGCCGCAATCGATCGCCCCTGTTTGACGGGATGGGAATAGAAAACGGCTCTCTTCGTTCCGATCCCCGGTCGACCAGAACGAAGAGAGCCCGTGGGCTCTGGTGCAAACCCAGCGGCGCGGGGGAAGCTGAGGCACTGCCCAGATTCGTATGCGCAGGTCGCCATTTCGATGACGAGTTTGTCTGGTTGTGCGCTCGGTGGTGCCTGAGGCGCAAGCTGCGCTATCCAGATTTTGTCAGTAGGATCAGCGAGCGCGGCAGCGCGATGGCGCACACGATGATTTTGAGATGGTTGCAGCATCACACGCCGGAGTTCGAGAAGCCCAGGAACCGGTACCCCGGGGCCGGTTGGTGGCGCCGGGCGGATCGATAAACCCCCCTAAGGTGCGCGGAGAGTCGGTGCATTTCTACCGAATGGTCGACGCGGCGGCCAAGACAGAGGACCTCTTGTTGAGCCTGCGAGGACATTTCAACGCAACCAAAGCGCTTCTGCACAAATCGATGAAGGGACGCCGGGTACCGATCAATATGACGATGGACCCGAGGCGGCCTCCCGTTAGGCGGTGGCGGATCTGAAGGAAAGTGGCGAGTTGCCGCAGCGGCTGATCCTTCGCCGTAGCGAATACCGAACCAATTGGAACGAGCAAGACCATCAAGGGATCAAGCAGCAGTCTCGTCCGATGCTGGAATGGAAGGGCGTTGCGGTGGCCAAAGGGCTAATCAATGGCCTCGACCGGACGGAATAGATCAAGACGGAGCAGTTCAAAACGGGTACGCTCTGTTGGTCCAAGGCGACGATGCCGGAGCCTTGGCAAGCCGCATGCGCCGCCTGATCCCATGGATACGTCGGAGGAGTGTCCAAATTTGTCTCAAATCGGAACTAGCACCGGAGCACGACCGGCTTCCTGCCCGGGACGCGCCAGTTCAGTCGTCGGGTCCTGAATCGCAGCCAGGACCCCGTCCCATAGGCGGAGACGCGCCGTGAGAGCGCGGCAGGCGGCGGATTCAGCCTGCTGCCATCGTTCAGCGTTGTCTCCACAAAGGTCAGCCAGTAAGCGGTGCGCCAGCGGGCCATGAGACCCGGAATCGATTTCGATGTGCCGATCCAGGTAGTAGAAAAAATGGGGGTAGTCACCGCGGAACATGGCGCATTCCGTGGTTACCCGAACGAACATATCGGGCACGAGATCCTCCCTCGATAGGGTAAATACCGCCGCTATTTCGTGAACAGATCCCTCGGTAAGGATCGAGAACGTCGTCTCTACAAACTGAACGACCGCCTCAGGCGCGCCGCAGTTGCCAAGAGCCGTCGAGACCGGCTCCCCTCGTTGGAGCCTTCGCAGAAAGTCGTCAATCCAAACTGTCGGCGCCCCAATCTCATCCATGGCTCTGCGGTACAGTTCGTAGTGGCTGAGGAAACCCGTGGGCGTTTCATCGGACTCTTCTCCAAGTACGATTTCGTTGATCAGTCGTGCCGCCGCCGGATTGGCAGGTGCCGTCCACGGGACGATTACGCAAGTGAGTTCTTGCTGTAGCCGTTTGAGCAGGCTCATGAAATCCCACACCGCAAATACGTGCCGGGCCGCGAAGACGCCGAGGGCGGACTGGCGTTGGACGGCCGCGTATACCGGATGGTCGTTGATTCTCCCCCGAAGCAGCTTTAGGCTCGGCATCTCTCGCAGAAAAGAAACTACAGAAGTGGACATACTTGCCTTCGAACTCTCCCATGGCCCGCGGCTTCTGTCAATCAAGCTCTGGCTTGGCCGGAAACGAGGTGGTCGAACTCGCTCTTAAGGTGCTAGATGCGACGTCTCCGGTTCCGGCTTTAGAACCGGCAGGATATTGTGAGGTTTTGTTCATTTCGGCTCTGGTGCAAGCCCGGCAGCGTGGGCGACGATGCGGGGATGCTACCATTCTCTTCGCTCGAAGGGAGGTTCGCCGGTGCTCAAACTGCAAGCCGAGCTACCGAGACTGCGACAGCATGATGAGCGAGCGGGGCATAAATCGGGTGCGCACGAAGATTCTGCGACAGCAGCATTCGCCGGAGTTCGAGTAGCACTGGTAACGCTATGTCCGGCCGGTTGGTGCCTCGTCGCGGATGGAGGAGACCTACGTGAAGGGGCGCCTCCCTACCGAGCGGTCCACAGAGTGGGCAAAACAGTAGACTCCATTTTGAGCCGACCAGGGGATGTCAGCGCGGCCAAAGCGTTTCTGTGCAGAGCGATGAAGGGACAACGGGTACCGGCCAAGGTAACGCTGGTCGCGTCTGCGCTGTCCTTTCGTGAGGTGGCGTATCGGAAGGCCTATCTGATGGAAAGTGGCGGGTTGCCGCAGCGGGCGATCCTTCGCAGCAGCAAGTACGTGGAAAATTGGATCGAGCCAGATCATCGACGGATCAAGCCGGGGTTCCCTCCGATGCAGGCGCTGAAGAACTTTGAGACGGCCAAGGCGGTAATCAGTGGCATCGGTCTGGTGGAGAAGATCGACAAGGAGCAGTTCGAAATGGGAAGCCTCGTTGGCCGCCTGATCAGGGTTGGGATCCATCGATACGTCCGTAGGGGCCGAAATTGTCTCAACCCGGAATTTGCGCCAGAGCAATCCAGCAATTTCGCGCCCCCAGTGGGGGCGAGCCCGCTCCCCCAAAGAAGACGGCTCTCTCCGTTCCGATCCACGGTCGGTCGGAACGAAGAGAGCCGCTGTTCTCAGGCCGCTGGAAAGGGCTACTGGACCGTAATCGTCACCCCCGCGGTGGCTGCATTGTAGTTGCTATTGGCCACCTTGGTTGCTGTCACCGTGCAGGTGCCAACCGCTTTGCCCGTCAGCTTAGAACCGCTGAGGGTGCAGTTCGCCCCGCCCGCCGTTACCGCATACGTCACCGCCCCACCACCCGACCCACCCGTCGCCGACAGCGTCGTGGTCCCGTCCCGCGCAATCGTCGCCGCAGCCGCCACAGCCGTCAGCGTGGCCTGCAAAAACTGTCCGCGCGCACGCTGCGCTTGATGCCACCATAGAACGCATCAACCTCCGCAGGCCTTGGGCTGGTCGAGCATTACATACCCACGATGTTCCGGGACCGTCGTGAGTGTACTTGCGGAGCGTGGAAGCCTCAATCTTCTCCGTCTCCCCCAAAGTCAGGTCCACGTTGACGGCGTCCTGAGATCGTCACGCGGGACTGCGACGTTACGGTCGGCTCCGGCACGGGCGTCCGGAAGGGCTTCCCGTCCCAACTCCCCGCTTCCTCAAACTCGCTGGAGCTCGAGTCTTCCGCGTAGTCGCCTTCGCATTCCTTGCGATGCCTACGGTAGAGGGTGAGCCGCGCATGGGTGCCCACACTTTCAACAAGCCAGCACGCCACTGCACCCTGGGTCAGGTCCTTCTGCCTAAACTGTTATGGCGGTGAGGGTGGGATTTGAACCCACGGTACCCGTAAAGGTACGGCAGTTTTCGAGACTGCTCGATTCAACCACTCTCGCACCTCACCGCATGACGAATACCAGTCTACCAAACCTCACGGCGCTCTACATGAAGTAGTCTTTCACTTTGTCGAACAAGCCCCGTTCCTGCGGTTCCGTATCCGTCGGCAGAATCTCCCGCAACTGCTCAAACAGCTTCCGCTGCTCCCGCGACAGCTTGCCGGGAACCTTCACGCTCACGTTCACAATCACGTCGCCACGGCCGCCCGAATTCAAATACGGCACACCTTTACCGCGTACCCGAACCTGCTCGCCATGCTGAGCGCCCTCGGGAATCTTCACCCGCTCCAGGCCGTCGAAGGTCAAAACGTCCAACTCCGTCCCCAACGCCGCCTGCGCCACGTTGATAGACACCGTGCAATGCAGGTCGTTCTCCCGACGCTCAAAAACGGCATGCTCCTTGATCAGCAGCACCACAAACAAATCGCCCGACGGACCACCGTTCGAACCGGACTGCCCTTCGTTGGCCAGCCTGAGCCGCGTACCGTTGTCAACGCCCGGCGGAATCGTCACCCGCAACTTCCGGTCCACTCGCTGAAACCCTTCGCCGGCGCACTTCGGACAAGCCTTGCGAATCAGTTGCCCCCGGCCGGAACACGTCCGGCAATTCTGCCGAATCGTCAGGAAGCCCTGCTGCAGCAGTACTTCGCCCTTGCCTTTACACGTCGCGCACTGCGTCAGACCGTCGTTGGCATCCGCTCCGGTCCCTTTACACAGCCCACACTGCTCGGCGCGCGGCACCTGAATTTCCGCGCTCATGCCGCGAATCGTATCTTCGAGCGTGATCTCCAGGTCGTACCGAAGGTGCTCGCCTTGCCGCGCCCGCGTCCGCCCACCGCCCCGCTTCCCTCCGCCAAACAAATCGCCGAAGCCAAAGAAGTCGCCCAGAATGTCGCTGAAATCCCCGAAGGTCTCCGGGTCGAAGCCCTGTCCGCCGCCCGCTGCTCCCGCCACGCCTTGGTGGCCGAAACGATCGTACGCCGCCCTCTTCTGCGCATCGGCCAGTACGCCGTAGGCTTCTGCCGCTTCCTTGAACTTCTCCTCGGCCGCCTTGTCACCCGGATTCCGGTCTGGATGGTGCTGCATCGCCAACTTCCGATAGGACGCCTTCAACGATGCCTCATCGGCACCCTTCGCCAGCCCCAGAACTTCGTAATAGTCGCGCTTACTCACCGGACAGCAACCCTCACCATGGCCGGCCGCAGCGAACGACCCTTAAAGTTATACCCGCGCTGAAACACGCTCAAAATCGTCTGATCTTCCGCTTCTTCGGTCGTCACCATGTCGATCGCATGGTGCAAGTGCGGGTCAAACTTGGCACCCACCGCTTCGAGCGGCTCCAGGCCTAGCTTCTTCAACGTATCCAGCGTCCGTTGATAGATCAGCTCCATCCCGCGGACATATTCGGCGTCGGTGCACGGCACCCCTAACGCCCGTTCAAAATCATCAAGCACCGGCACGATGGCGCGAACCGCCTCCATCGCCGAATACTCGCTCGATTCCATCCTCTCCCGCTCCGCCCGGCGGCGCGAGTTTTCAAAATCGGCTCGCTGACGGAGCATCTGATTCTGCAACTCACTCTTCTCCGCCAACAACGCGTCGCGCTCGGCGATCAGACTCGCGCTCGCTTCCGACGACACAGGCTCGCCGGACATGACCTCTTCATTATCCATTTCAACACTCACCCTTTCAGTGTATCTCGGCTTTCGCCTGTTAGGCCGAAAGCGCTTCCACCGTCGCGCCGACTTCGGACACCGCCGCGATCACCTGGCTGTAGTCCATCCGCATCGGCCCCAGGACGGCGAACTTGGTCGACAGCCCCGTGGGCAGCGTCACCGTCAGGCCGATCAAGCTCAACTCTTCCATGCTCGAATGCACCTCGCCCAACCCCACCTGCACGCCCACCTCGCCCGGCGCCGCTTCCAGAAAACGATCCAGCAGAGCCAGCAACCGCTGCTTCTCTTCGAGCGTCCGAAACAAATCCCGCAGCTTTTCCTTGTCGAGCGAAAGATCGATCAGGAAAAGATTCGAAGTGCCCTCCAAATGGACCTGCGGCTTCAAACCTACATCCAGCAGTCCCTTCTGATACAGCATCTCCAACCGCTGCAGCATCGCGTCGTACATCGCCCGCTCTTCGGCCAACCGTTGGCGGAGTTCGACGTGAATCCGGGAAAGCGTCCAACCGGCGAAGTTCTCGTTGAAGTAGTTCCGAACCGTGTTCAGTTCGTCCTGCGTCGTTGAACGATCCAGACCCACCACCCGGTTGCTCACCCGGTAATCCCGCGTCTCCACCACCATCAACACCCGCCGATCCGCCAGCAGCAACAGTTCAATCTGCGCCAGCGTCTGCGACTGCGATGGAATGGAGGCCGTAATCCCCACGTTGTTGGTCATCTCCGTCAGCAGATGGCTCGACATCTCCATTCGCCCTTCCATGCCCTCGGCCCGGCCTAACTCAGCCCGCATCCGCTGCACATCCACCAGCGAAAGCCGACGGGTGGCCAAGGTCTGCACGTAGCTTCGAAACGCCTTCACGGTGGGAATGCGTCCCGCCGAAGTATGCGGCTGCGCCAGATACCCCTCATCGAACAGATCCGCCATCACGTTGCGGATGCTCGCCGGGCTCAAATGCCCCCCTAGTTTGGCAATCGTCCGTGAAGCCACAGGTTCACCGGTCTCGATGTAGGATTCCACAATCGAGTGCAGTATCGAGCGAGACCGCTCCACATATTGCGACCGATTCACCATAGTGCGTTCGAACGATTGTAAGAGACCTGAAACCTTAGCGCAACTACCCTATCCTACCCTAGCCTATAGGCCCGTTTGGATAATGAGCCCCACAATGGCCTTGCTGAACCCGTCGACGTAGCCAGCCCCCCGATTCAGAAGGTTTTCCCGCGTCATATAATCGACCGGCATCTCCGGTTGAATCCCAATATTTTCCATATAAATCGAGGTCGGATAGCCCGGCGCGGTGTACGCTTTCGCCCGGGTCAACATCGCAACGGTCGTCCGCGCGCTGCCCTCGGAGTAAAAGCCCGCCACGTTCTCGGTTGTCGCGCCTCCCGCCCCCGCTGTCCGATATCCGTAGAGCGTCGCGATGCCATTGTCCTGCGCCATCGAAGCAAAAATATCGCCCGCCGAGGTGGTGAACTCGTCCGTCAACAGCAACATCGGTTTGTCGTAGCCGATCGGCTGGAAGAGTCGATCCACCACCGGGTCCGCCTCTAAGGACGCTCCGCAAATCGCCACCGGACCCGTCCGCCCCCGATTCTCTCCATACGCGGTCACAACGTCCTTGTACGCATTCCCCAGCATGATCACCTCCCAGGGCTCCAGACCATCGTCGACGGTCAATTGCGCCGAATCGTAGAACGCCTGCACCCAATCGAGCGTCGACCGGATCTCGTTCCCAAACGTGAAATACCGCTTGGTCGTCAAATATCCCATCAGGTCGGCGCCGTAGCAACCATAACCGCCCGGGTTCCGCATCACGTCGACGACAAGCCCATCGGTGTTCGCCTTCAAAAACGCGATCTCCGTCGCCCATTGCCGTAGCGGCAGGAACAGAAGGCTAAAGTCCGTCGGCTGGAAATCGGAAATGCGGATGTAGCCGATCCGTTTTCCCTCCGCCACGTAGGTCCCAGAGTAAAAGTAGTCCGCCCGGTTCCGGCCCAACCGTTGGACAAAATTCGCCGGTAGCCGGAAGATCGGGGCCCGCGCTCCAAACCCGGTCAGATGCCGCCCCGCCGCCGGTACCACGTTCTGCTGCAACCGGGCCCGCAGCCGCCGCGCCGCATTCATTTCTAACGGCCGATCTTCGGTTTCATCGGCGCTCGGCCTCGCCGCCGCCGCGAAGCGGACGTTCGGCACCGGCCCTAACTTCGTCACCGGATACCCGGACTTGTCCCACCGAATCGTATGGCTGGACTCGCTACCGTCCACCTTCCGAACCACGATCGTCGCCGTGTCGGCCACACGGCTCGCCAGCGGCAGTTGTGACTGATCCCGATACACCAGGAGATCGGTGGCGTAGCGCAACGTCGAGCGCTCATTGGCAAACTTCACGCCCCGCGCAATCTCCCGCACCACCTCCATCACCGGCCGACCATCGAACAAAACAACCTCGTCCCCCACCTCAAACGGAAACCGCGATACCGGCAGGTAGGCCCGGTCAATCTGCTCGATCAAAACTTTGCCGTCGTAGATGTCCGTGTAGATGTGCAGATCGGCGATAAACGTCGACTTCGTCACGTACGAGGAATGAATATCGTTCAACCCCGCGACGTACTCGGAAAGCGTCTGCAAATACTCCAAATCGTCGGTCGTCTTCCGGATCCGGTCCACCCACGGCGCGACGTTGTACAGGTCGAACTTCTCCGTCTCGAGCTTCCACTCGTAGGGCGCATACTGCTTGGCATACAACGCGACCACCGTCTGGAAGTCCGCCAACTTCTGCTCCACCGTCAATTGCGCCGCCGCCGGCCCGCAGGCCGCGGCCATCAGCAGACAAGAGCGCACCAAATGGCCCAAGCGCTGGTACAATAACCCTTTGCTCGAAGGAATAAATTGATGGTTCAAGCTCTCTTGCGCGGTTATAGTGTGCTCTTTCATGGGGTCCTTTGTCTGTTCTGCTTCGCCATGGCGTTTGTGGGATGGCTCGTGGGCAGTACTTCGATGTCGATTGATGTGCTCCCCTGGAGTGGCTGGGAGCTGCAATGGTCGCTCTTTCTATTATCGGCTTTTGGACTGATTGCAACAGGCCTCGCGGCGACTGGCAGAATGGGATTGATGTTTTTAGCCTGGACCCTCGCTGTCGTTGGCCTCATCGGCCGCGGCCTCTGGGCCACCCGCTACTACGATGGCCCGGATGATCTAAAGGCGTCCCTCTTCCTACTGCTCGGCGCGATGGCCACCGTTCTCGGGGCCATCAGCATCCTCCGCAAGCCCGCCCCCAAGCGCCGCTAGCTCATCAAGAGTCCCGTTAACCCCAAAGCGAGTCGATCGGTCCATACAGGTCCTGGCTCGAAAACGGCACGTATTCGAACCCACGTCCCAGTGGGTCATCTCGCCGTATGGTCGTCCAGTCGATGCCGAGCGCGGAGTAGATCGTCGCTTCCAGGTCTTCGGCCCGAATGTCCCGCTCCCTCGCCCAACCAGGCTCAATCGTCGCTCCGCCGCGCTCGTCCGTCGACCCAATCGCGCGGCGCCCTTGGATCCCCGCCCCGGCCACCAGCGCGGCCTGCTGCAGAAAATGGTCCCGTCCGGCGGTCTGGTTCGGTGTGCTCAACGTTCGGCCAAACTCGCCCATCGCCACCACCAGCGTCTGATCCAGCATCCCGTCCTGCTTCAAATCCCCCAGCAGCGTCCCCAGAGCGGTGTCAAACTGCCGCCCCACCGAATTTACATTGCCCGGGTTCAAGCCTCCCGTGTAGATGTTCGTATGCATATCCCAGCCGCCCACCGTGATCTGCACAAAGCGCGTCCCCATATTCGCTTTCAACAAATTCTTGGCCGTGATGCAAGCGCTGCCGAACCCGGAGTTCCCGTAGCGCAGCCGCTCCGTGTTGTCGAAGGTAAACGTCCGCGCCACCTCCGGGTTGTACATCAGCTTCCGCGCCGCCTCGCCCCACTTGGCGTTCTCAATCGCCGACGCTCCCAACTCCCCGGAACTCCGCAACTCCGTGTCCATATCGACGAGCAGATTCACCCGCCGATCATAAGCCGGTTGCCCGTCAAAGTGCGTCGTATTCGCCAGCCCCGCCCCACCCGGATTCACGTAAAACGGAGCGTGCTCCGGTGGCAGGTAGCCCTGCGCCGGCCCGTTACCCGTGTTCAGCGAGACAAACGCCGGCATCGTTCGATTGGCCGACTGCGCCCCCAACTCCAGCGCCACGATCGAACCGATATGCGGCGCGATCTTCGACAACCCCGAAAGCGGATTCCGCCCAATCTGCAACCACGATTGCGCCAACCCATGCGCCGCGTTCCAGCTCTTAATCGACCGCACCAGCGCGAAATTGTCGATCTGCTCCGCCAGCTTCGGGAACAGCCCCTGCGGCCACATCACCCCGTCGTAACTCGTCGCGTTAAACGCCGCCGGCGTCCACGCCCCGACTTTCAAATCGAAAGTGTCGGTGTGGCTCGGCCCCCCGTTCATCAGAATAAAAATGCAGTTCTTCGCCTTGCCCTGCGTCCGTACCGCCGCCTTCGCCACCGTCTCCATGGGCCGTCCGGGCATCAAGAAATATCCGCCCAGCCCGGCCCCTAGATGGCGGAAAAACATCCGCCGTCCCAACTGCGGCCCCTTCCAGAAATGCCGCCCCGTGACGCCCGTCCAATCCAATCCAAATTTATCTTTCGCCATGGTCGTCGCTCCTCAATAGCTGTAAAGAAAATCGATCTTGTTGATCAGCGTCCACGCCAGATCTTCAATCGCCGTGTTTTTCGCCGCTGCCGTCGTCGCCCGCGAAAGAAAAACCACCGCCTTCTGGCGCTCGCTCGCATTGGCGTCCCGACCCAAATACAGCGGGAACAGGTGGCTCACAATCGCGTTCGCATCCGTCATCCGCGATGCCGCCAGCAGGTTCGCCGAACTCGCCACCCGCATTCGGTCGCGGACAAACTGATCGTTCATCAGCGCCAACTGCTGCAAAATCGACCCCTCCTGCCGCCTCACCTGCGTATCCCGGTTCCCGCGCAGAAACACGTCCATGAAGTTGCGCCCATTGCCGGCGTTGTTCTGCGGCTCGCTCGTATCCGGCAGCCCCCAGGCGCTCCTCACCGGTTCACTAAACCCGGCGATTGTATAGGACGGCAGATTCCCGCTGGCCTGCGCCAGCGCATCGTGCAGCTCTTCGGCTTCCAGCCTACGGGCGTAGTGCCGGGCGTAGAGCGGAACATAGTCCGGCTTCCATTCGCCCTCGTACCGGGAGCTGAGCTGGTAGCTGGTCGAAGAAACCAGCACCCGCAGCGCCTCCCGTAGGTTGTAATCGGTCCCCGCCAATTGCCCTGCCAGTCGCGAGAGCAGCCTGACATGCTTCGTTTGGAAGCTCCACGGCTCCGGCGGCGCCTGGTCCGGATCCAGCCGCGCCGGGTCCAACTGGTCCACCGGCTCCACCAACCCCAGATTAAAAATTTGCTTGAAAAGGCGGTTCGCCAAATTCTTCGCAAACATCGGGTCGCTCACCATCTCCGTCGCGTAAGCCTCCCGCCAGCCCTGTCCATTCGCCGGCACCTTCCCGTTCCGAAACTCCGGCGTCACATTCAAAATAGTTCCCACCCGCACCCGATTCGGCCGATTGCCGAAATTCGTGTTCAGGTCGTAGGTTCCCGTCGCCCGGTCTGTGACGTCGAAGCTATTAGTGAAGAAATCTCCCGCGATGTTCGGCCGCCCCGCCACGTTCTGACGCGAAAAATGCGCCGCCATGCGGAACGTGTCCATCCGCGTCACCGATTTCCCCCACAGGCTCAGTTCGTCCAAATGCCGGCGGCCATCGTGGCAGGTTAAACAGTCGTAATGCCCCAACCCCAAAAACACCGACGCCGCCCGAACATTCGCCGAATCATAACGGTCCTGTACCGGGCCCCCCGGGGTAATCGTTCGTACGCCCCAGTTCGCCGGCCCGCTCTCGTAGTTGTTCCCCGATCCGGCCACCAGATCCCACGCCACCTCGCGCAGGCTCTTCTCCTTGGCCACCGCCTGCAAAAGGTAGTTATGCAGCGCGGTCCGGCCATCATTCTGCTGATTCACATTCGTCGCCGTCCGCTGGTTTCCTACCAAATCCCCCAGCCACGCCGCCCATCGGTAGCTGAACTCGGGGGTATACAGCAGCCGGTCAATCAACCCGTCCCGCTTGCCCTCGTTCCCATCCTTTACGAACGCGGTGATCTCTTCCGGACGCGGCAACCGCCCAATGAGATCGAGGTAAATTCTCCGGACAAACTCTTCATCCGTCGTCAACGGGGCCACCGGGATCCGATCCTTCTCCAGTCGGCCCAGAATCTCCTCGTCCACCATGTTCCGCCAGGGCAAGTCCCAAGCGTTGACCGTCCGGGCTCCGGAAGCGGCGCGCAGCTTCCCCAGAGCCATCGTCCGATTGTTCACAGACCGGAAAGCTCGCTCCTGCTGCAGCAGAAACTCCTCCGGATCCCTTTGAAACGTGCAGTTTTCTCCTGACTGCGCAAACATTCCACTTAAAGTGGAAATGTAGAAAACAATCCCAATGGGCCGCATAGGCACCTCGTTACGAACAGATTGGTTCTGCGAACCCGGCTAATAAAAAGAAGTTGTGGACGAATTTTCCCAATCCGAAAGAAATGATTAGGTGGGCGCGGTAATCAGAGTATGGCACAGCGATCGGTCGGAATTGACCTTACAGGCAGTCAGATTAAACCGAGTGGTTGGGCGCTTCTCGACGGCTCCCGGGCCACGACAGCCCTCCTGCGCACCGACGCCGAACTGCTCGCCGCCACCCTCGCGACCCATCCCGCGGTCGTATCGCTCGATTCTCCCCTCGGCCTGCCCCGGGAGCCCGGCTCGATTCTCCGCGATGCCGAACGCGAGTTGATGGCGCTCCGCATCGGCGTCTATCCGTGCCTACTACCGTCGATGGTCCGGCTCACCCATCGCGGCATCGCTCTAAAAAAGATCATCAAGAGCCACGGGATCCCCGTCATCGAAGGCTTTCCCGGCTCGGCCCAGGATTCGCTCGGCATCCCCCGCAAGAAAACCGATCTCGCCGGTCTCCACCAGGGTTTGATTGACTACGGGCTCGAATTGCCCAATCGAACGTTGAAACACGACGAACTCGACGCGATCACCGCGGCGCTCGTCGGCCAATTTTGGCTCTCCGGCGACTATCACGCCTTCGGTAACGACGAAGAAGGGCCGATCATCACCCCGTGCCGAACTCGCGGCCAAGTGCACCTGGAGCCCTACAGCCGCATGGCCGAAAACTACCTGGCGTTCCGCTGGGGTCTCCGGAACCATCCCTCGGGCGTGCCCATGAAGCCGGTTCCCGCCAAGACGAACAAAGCCTTCTTCGCCGCCCTCGACGACCTAGCGCGCGCCGCCGGCTTCGAGCTTAACCCCGTCGTAGATCGCGGAGACCGGGATCGAAATCGATAAACTCTCGAGGCTCAATGCCGCACTCGCTTCCGTGCATTCGGTCAGCACCCACGTCCCTTTTTCTCCACGACGAAAGCACTCAACGCGAACCTCGTCCTGCGCCACCAGGACATACTCCTGCAACGACGCAATCCGCCGGTAATGGGCGAATTTCTGCCCTCGGTCGTACGCCTCAGTCGACCTCGAAAAAACTTCAATCAGCACCACCGGGTTCGCCAACGCCATCCCGAGAGTCCCGGCCAACAGGGCCTCGCCGCGAAACACGGAAACGTCCGGATAGGTCTCCAGACCCGTTTCCAGCACCACAATCCGCTGGCTGGATCCAAGCGTCTCGCAGCCAGGAAACCAAATCCGCTGAACTAAGCGCGCCGTAATCTGATTGTGCGGAAACGCCCCCACGCTCATCGCAAAAACTTCCCCGTTCAAATACTCAAACCGCTCGCCCGTGTCTTCCTCGAGCTTGATGTACTCAGCCGGGCTGATCATGAGCCTATTGCCCGCCCCCCGCCCCAAACTCAACACCGTCGTAGATCGCGGCAATCGGAATCTCGATCCCTAAACTCGCCAACTCCAGTACCCCACCTACATCGGTGAACTCGGAAAGCACCCACTCGTTGTTCCCCGCCCGTCGATACCGCTCCACCCGCACCGTCCCCTGCGCGATCAACAAATACTCCTGCAAGGATTCGATGCGCCGGTAATGTGCCGATTTCTCCCCCCGATCATAGGCCTCCGTCGACTTCGACAACACCTCAACCAGCACCACCGGATTTGCGATCGCCATCCCATGAACCCCCGCCAACTGAACTTTCCCACAGATCACGGAGACATCCGGATAGGTCTCTAGCCCCGTCTCCATCACCACAATCCGCTGGTCGGAAGTCATCGTCTTGCAGCCCTTCTCTCGCACCAACCCGCCAATCCGTTGAATCAAATTCGTCGATATCAGATTATGCGGATAAGTCCCCCCGCTCATCGCAAACACTTCCCCGTTCAAATACTCAAACCGCTGGCCCGTCTCTTCTTCGAGCTTCAAATACTCAGCTGGGCTAATTCGCGGAATTGGTGCCGTCGCCATACTCTTATCGTACCCCCGTCACCATCGCCTCCACGTCCTTGCTCAACTGCGCCAACGCCGGCTTCACGCTATAAAACATATGCCCCGCCTCGTACATCCGCGTCGTGATGTTCTTCTTGTATTCCGCCGGCAAACCCATATGGCTAAACGTATACTCCGTCGCAAAATACGGCGTCGCCAAATCGTAGTAACCCGATCCGATATACACCTTCATGTACGGGTTCTTCGCAAACGCGTCCCGCAGAATATCCGCCGTCTCCACGTACTTGTTCTGCCCACCCGCACCGTAGTCCCACGGCCCAATGCCCCCGCCCAAAATGTAATATTGCAAGTCTGACTCATAGCCCAACTCCCGCCGCGCGTAGTCGTTAAACGCCGCCGTATACGGCGCCCGAATCGCCGTCATCGACGGATCAAACCCCGCCACCTCGTCCCCGTTGTTCCCTTCCACCGCCGTCAACCGCCCATCCAAACGCCCCACCACCTTCCCTTCGCTCCGCCGCAGCTCCTTGATGAAGTGCATGATCTCCGGCCGTAAGTCATTCCGCTCCAAATACTCCTTGCTCAAGCCCGTCAACCGGCTCAACTTCTCCACCGTCGCCTGCCGCTCCCCCGGCGTCAGCCGATCGCCCTTCATCAACGCCACCGAGTACTCATTCAACGCAAACTTCTCCGCCTCCGCCGTCGCCTCTTTCAACCCCGCCTGCTGCAGCGAAGCCGGCAGCTTCTTGTGGTACCACGCGATGGCCGTATACGTCGGCAGAAACAGCGGATACGGCAGATCGTTGCCCTTCGAAAACCGCGCCGTCTGATACTGCAAAATCGAAGAAACCAGCACGATCCCGTTGCACGCCATCCCCCGGTCCACCAGCCAACCAGACAAACCCGCCGCCCGGAAAGTCCCATAACTCTCCCCAATCAAATACAGCGGCGACGACCACCGGTTATACCGCCCCAAGTACAGTCGAATGAACTCGCCCACGCTCGCAATGTCCCCCTGCACCCCCCAGAACTTCTTGCCCAACTCCGGCTTCGCCGCCCGCGAATATCCCGTACCCACCGGATCCACGAAAACCATATCCGTAAACGGCAAAAACGTCTGCGGGTTGTCCTTCACCTGGTACGGCGGCGGCGGATACGATCCATCATCCTGCATCGGAATGTAGCGCGGTCCCAACACCCCTAGGTGCAGCCACACCGTCGCCGACCCCGGGCCTCCGTTGAAGGCCACCATCAGCGGTCGCTTGTTCACCGGCGTCGGCGTGTCCAGCGTATACGCCACATAAAAAACATGCGCCTCCGGCTCGCCCGCCTCGTTCAGCAGCGGCATCCGCCCGGTCGTCGTCGTGTACTGCAGCGTCTTGCCGCCGATCACAATCGAACTCTTCTTCTGCACCGGCGGCGGCTCCCCCACCGGTTTCGCCGGCTGGGCCAGCAACGAGAAAGAGAACAAAGCCGCAAGGAGAAAACGCATACCGACTAGTGTAAAGCGATCTTTCGCGTCGGATTTATGAAGATCCAACAAACCGCGCCAATCAACAGCAACACCCCGGTCAAGTTCAACGGCGTATTCCAATCGCCCGTCTCCCGGATCAAATACGCCAGCACAATCGGACTCAGGAATCCGCCGATCTGCCCGGCCGTATTCATCACCGCGCCCACCACCCCCGCATGCGGGCCCGAAATGTCCAAGCACGTTCCCCAAGCCGCTCCCAAGCAAAACGCCCCCCACCCCGCGCCCAGCGCCAGGTACAGCGCCGCCGTCGTCGGATCCGCCGCGCCCGCCCCCAAAATCGTGAACAATCCTGCAAAAACAAACCCACTACCCCCCGCGATCGTCCGTCCCAGCCGCAACCCAAATCGTTTCGTCATCGCATCGGTCGCGATGCCGCCCGTCAGATCCGCCACCATGCAAGCCACCATCGGTGCCCCGGCAAACAGCCCCAAATCCGTCGCCTTGAACCCCCGGATCCGCTCCAGGTAAGTCGGCATCCACGTCAGATAAAAGTAAAAACCGTACGTCTGCACGAAATACATGATGCACAGCAAATGCACGTTTCGATCCTTCAAAATATTGCCCCACGGCACGTTGCCGTGGTCGGCGTGCTCCTCTCGGCCCTCCATAATCAACGCGAGTTCCGCCGCGTTCACGGCCGGATGATCAGCCGGTTCACTCCGAAACCAGCGGTACCACGCGATGGCCCAAACGAACCCCACCGAACCCAGCACCACGAACACCATCCGCCACGGAAGAAACGTCAACATCCACGCAATCAACAGCGGCGAATACGCCCCGCCCCCGTGCGCGCCCATGAAAAATATCCCCTGCGCTCGCCCCCGCTCCGACTTCGGAAACCAGCGCGAAAACGTCTTCGCCGAATTCGGCCACGCCCCGGCCTCCCCGATTCCAAATAAAAACCGCACCACAAGTAAACTTACGAAGTTCCACGCGCCGGCCGTCAGCATCGTGAACATCGACCACCACGACACAATCCGCATCAGCACGCTGCGCGTCCCCACCTTGTCCCCCCACCACCCCGTCGGAATCTCAAACAGCCCATAAGCCAGCGTAAATGCGCTAAAAACATAGCCCATTTGCTGATCCGTCAATCCCAAATCGTGGGTAATCTGCTTCGACGTAATCGAAATCGCGATGCGATCCATATACGTAATGGCACCCAGGGCCACCCCGAAAGCGAGGACTTTGTATCGAACGCGGCTAGCAATCATCGTCTAGAGGTTGTATCACGGGTACGCTAAAATTGTTGGTACGCGAATGTTGAATATTTCGAAATGGTCCGCCACCCTCATGGCGATGTTCTGTCTGGGTGTCACCGGACTCCAGGCCCAAGCCCCGGCCTCCACCCCGGCGCCCGCCCCTTCCGCCAACGCCCAGCCGATGGAAAAGCGCGTCAATTACGTGCGCCGCTTCTCGCTCGGTGCCGGCCTATCGGTCATGGTGCTCGACACCTTGAACAACGGAACGCTCTCCCGCAGCGTCACCTCCCCTCCAACCGTCGGCAACTATGCCACCACCGTCCAGCGCTATCGCGTCGGCTACGGCGGCATCGGCCAAGTGCTGATCACCAACCGCTTCGCGGCCACCATCGGCTTTTTCATGCGTCGCGTCGCCTACACCCGCGAAGGAGAAGTCTTCTCCGGAGTCGACAGCCCCCTCACCGCCGCCGACGAACGCCGCTTCGCCACCGTGTTTGAAGACACCCGCGCCCGCTTCTACGACATCCCCGTCACCGTCCGCTTCTTCGGCAAAGACCGCCAGAAAGCCGGCGGCCGCTGGTTCGTCGAAGGCGGAGCCGTCATGCGCAAAGTCTCCAACGTCAAGTCGAGCGTCATCACCACCCTCGGCTCCGAGGAACCGACCTGCTGCAAGCCCACCGTTCCGAAACAGAATGTCCGCGGACTCGTCGGCGGCTTCGGCGGCCAACTCATCGACCAGTTCGGCATTCGCGTCATGCCCAGCGTCCGCTATACCCGCTGGCTCGGCGAAAGCTTCAACTCTTTCTCCACCGTCAGCAAACGCAACCAAATCGAAGCCATCATCACCATCGGCTTCTAATGCCCCCCGTTCGCGCCGGTGCCGTCTACTTTCTCCTCGTATTCGGCACCGGCTTCGTGCTGGGCACCATCCGCACCCTCCTCGTCGTCCCCGTCCTGGGCGCTCCCACCGCCGAACTTCTCGAAACCCCCTTCATGCTCGTCGCCATCTGGCTCGCCGCCCGCTGGCTCGTCCCGCGTCTGGCCCCGGGCGCCGCCCTACCCACCGGCCTCATCGCCCTCGGGTTCACTCTCGTCGCTGAAGTCGCCGTCGGCGTCTTTCTCCGCCATCTCACCCTGCCCGAAATAGCGTTCCCCCACCCCCTTCTCCCCCGCCTCGTTTACTACGCGGCCCTCCTCGTCTTCACCTTCCTCCCTTACTTCCTCACGCCCTCCTCCGGAATCGTAGGCAACTTCGTCCCCTCCACCACTTTGTTCACGTTCCGCAACCCCGCCACAATGTTCGCCATCGTGCCCGATGGGAAGTCGGACCCCGGCAGAATCTTGTGCTCCACCCCATACTCCATCGCCGTCACCATCGCCTGCCAATAGCGCCACGGCCGATAGTGCACCGCGCTAATGTCCGTGTATAAATTCGGGCACTTGCGAATCAGCACGATCAAATCCGTCTCCCACGGGTGCCCCATGTGCGCAATGATCATCTTCAAATCCGGGAAGTCCATCGCCAGGTCTTCCAGTTGCAACGGCAGCCCCCATTTCAACTTCGCCGCCGAAGGAAACGTCGTCCCCTGGTGCCACATAATCGGCAACCCATAGTGCTGCACCCGCTTGAAAAACGGCCAATGCTTCCGGTCCTGCGGGTCAAAATGCTGGTACACCGGCCCCAGTTTCAGTCCCTTCAGCTTCAGCGTGTTCACGCAATAATCCAAATGCTCAATGCAGTCCGGTCGGTTCGGGTCCACCGACGCCCACCCCTCCATCCGCCCCGGATGCTGCGCCACATACTCCGCAATAATCTCGTTCGGAATATCCAGCCCGCAAGCCTTCGCCTGCAACCCAAACACCACCACGTGCGCCATCCCCTCCGACGCCTTCAAGTGCGTCTCCGGCGTCGAATCATAAACATGCTTATCCAGGTTGGCCGCATAAGCCAACCCCCCGCTCCGCTTCAACTTCACCAGCTTCGAAGCCAGCGCCTCCTCGGCATACTGCTCGCTGATATGGTCCGGATACCACATCAAATGGGTATGGCAGTCAATAATCTTCCGCTCGCTCATAGTTCCACCATCATAGATTTCACCGCGTCCCAATCCAACTCCACCCCCAACCCCGGCCCCGTCGGCGGCGTCAACCACCCCCCCGCAATCATCCCCGGCCCCGCGACGATATCCCGTTCGTACCGCAACGGCCCAAACGTCTCAATCGCATACGGCAACCACGGCAGCGCCACCGCCAAATGCGCGCACGCCGCCGTCGCAATCCCCATCTCCGCCTGGCTCCCCAGAATGCAAGGCACCCCCACCGCCGCCCCTAACGCGAAGATCTCCGCCGCCGCCCGCACCCCCCCCGCCTCGGCCACATACACGTTCCAAACGTCCGCCGCCTCCCCCCGCGCCAACTCGTAAGCGTCCCGCAAACTCTGGCAACTCTCGTCCGCCATCACCGGCAACCCCGTCTGCTGCCGCAACGCCCGCAACCCCTCCAGGTTTCTCTTCCCCAAAGGCTGCTCAAACCATGCCACCCTGGCCACCCCCGCCAACTCCCGCATCGCCCGCGCCGCCTCCGCCGTACTCGGCCACGCCATATTCGCGTCCAACCGCAACGGAACCTCCACCGCCCGCGCCACCGCCGTCACCGCCAATAAATCCTCCTCCAACCGCCGCCCCACCTTCAGCTTGATCGCCTGAAACCCCGCCGCCCATCCCGCCGCCGCATCCGCCGCCATCTCCTCCGGTGACTTTTGATAAATCCCCCACGCCAACCCCGCCCGCTCCCGCATCCGCCCCCCCAGCAGCGCCCACACCGGCACCCCGAAATGCTTCCCCGTAATGTCCAACAACGCCATCTCAAACGCCGCCCGCAAGTACGGCGCGCTCAACTCCCCACCCATCACCCGGTCAATCTCCGCCAGCACCAGCGGCGTCGCCAACGCGTCCATCCCCTCCACCGCCGGCCCCAACATCCGCTTCGCCGCATGGCACAGCGAAAACCCAATCCGCGGAAACGTAATCGAAATCTCCCCCAACCCCTCCACCCCGGCTTCGGTCAAAATCCGCACAATCCCAAACTCCGAAGCCGTCACCGGATCCGCCAAATTCAGCCCCGACCGCACCGCCTCCTTCCGTGGCGCCCGAATCGGGATCACCTCCACCTGTCGAATCCGCGTCCCGCTCATACGTACCTCTTTGCAATCTTCACCGCCACCGCCCCCCCGCTGTAGTACCCCACCGAAATCTGCCCCGCATGCGTCAGCAAATCATACGCCTTCCACCGGTCCCACCCATACTCGGCCTCCATCCAAAGAATCAGCCACGCATACGCCTGCGCAATCCCCCGTTCCAGCGGCGTCGCCGACGACACACAAACCAGCTCCGTCTCCGTCTCAATTCGCGGCCCCGGAATCGTCCAGCCCTTCTTCACGGCCACCGTAATCTCCGTCTCCGCCGGCATCTCCAACCCCGATGCCGACAGCTCCCCATGGCCCATCGCCGCATGCGCATCGCCCAAGTAAAGCAGCGCCCCCGGCACGGACACTGGCAGATACAGCGTGCTCCCCGGCCCCACTTCCACAATGTCCATATTCCCCCCGTGCGGCCCCGCCGGGTTCGTCGTCGGCACCCCCCAATCCGGCGCCGTACCGATACACCCCAACATCGGCCGATACGGAATCGTCACCGTATCGCTCCAATGAATCCCGGCCTCCGTAATCGCGCAAACATGCGTCCCATGCGGGCAATCCGTCCCCAGCCATTCCGCCAGCATCTTCGGATCCGAAGTCCGCGTGTAGCACTCCCCCCGCGTCGGCCGAATCGCGTGGATCGTCACCGCCAAAGCATCGCCCTTCTCGGCCCCGTTCACGTAGATCGGCCCCGTCGTCGGATTCGAATACGGCATCGCGGCCTTATCCCGCCGATCCGCCTCCGTCCGGATCTGCCCCGAAAAGGCGTCTTCACTCTCCACCACCAACCGCGCACCCGGTTCCACCCGCAACCGCGGCTCATCCAACCGATTGAACTCGTAGCAGAGTCTACCTAAAGCAATTCGTTCCATGCGCTTTCTAGGATAGAATCCTTACGTCATGCGTGCACTCCTCTTCCTCCTCCCCTTCGCCTTGCTCGCCCAAGGCCCTCCCGCCCGAATCGTCTCTCCCGAGGTCCATCCCGACCGCCGAGTCACCCTCCGCTTCCGCGCCCCCAACGCCGCCAAGGTCACCCTGAACCGCGAAGGCGGCCGCCCCGCGGACATGGTCAAAGACGACAAAGGCATCTGGTCCATCACCACCGAAGCCCTCGCCCCCGACATGTACGGCTACTCCTTCAACGCTGACGGCGTGAGTCTCATCGACCCCGGCAACCCCTCCATGAAGCCGAACCTGCTCAGCACCACCAGCATGTTCCATGTCCCATCCGCCGACGCCTCTCTGCCCTGGGAAACCCGCGACGTCCCCCGCGGCACCGTTCACCATCACTTCTTCCGCTCGGCGATCTGTCAGGACCAGCGCGACTTTTTCGTCTACACCCCGCCCGGCTACGACCCCAAAGCCAAAACGAAATACCCCGTTCTCTATCTCCTCCACGGCTTCTCTGACGATGCCAGCGGCTGGACCTCCGTCGGCCAAGCCCACGTCATCCTCGATAACCTCATCGCCCAGGGCAAGGCCAAACCCATGCTCGTCGTCATGACCCTAGGCTACGGAACAATGGAGGTCCTCCAGAACCGCACCATGGGCAAAAAGAGCTTCGACCTCTTCGGCGAGTCGCTGCTGAAAGAAGTTATCCCGACCGTCGAGAAAACCTACCGAGCATCCACCAACCGAGCCCAGCGCGCCCTCGCCGGCCTCTCCATGGGCGGAGCCGAAACTCTCGTCGTCGGCCTCAACCATCTCGAAACCTTCTCCCAACTCGGCGCCTTCAGCTCCGGCGGCGTCCCCGCCGACTTCCCCCAAACCTTCCCCAACCTCACCGCCAAGGCCAACGACCAACTGAAGCTCCTCTGGATCGCCTGCGGCAAGGACGACCGCCTCATCGATGCCAACAACAAGTTCGTCGCCTTCCTGAAAGAACGCAACGTGAAGCATGAGTACGTCGTCACCGAAGGGGCGCACACCTGGCTCGTCTGGCGGCGCTCCCTCTCGACGCTTGCTCCCCAACTCTTCCGCTAGTTCGTAATCGGCCGAATCTTAATGCTCCGGAACCACGCCGCGTCGCCGTGGTTCTGCAACGTAATCGGGCACTGCTTCACCGGCTGATTCGCCAGGGCCTGATAGATCAACGACTCCTTCGTCCACCGGTCCGCCGTCTTCGCCAACCCCGGCGCAGCATCCATCTCCCCCTCCGCCACCTTCACCCCGTTCAGCCAGTGCTCGAAGTGCTTCCCCTTCACCATCACCCGGGCCTGGTTAAACTCGCCCACCGGCTTCGAAGCCGCCTGCGCCGCCGGCACCATCCCGTACAGCGCCCCGGCCTGATAATACGGCCCCCGCTGCGCGTCCTTGTGCTTCGCGTTGTCGATCACCTGATACTCAAACCCCACAATGTACTCCTGCGTCCCGTCCTTCCGCGTCCCCTTCCGCTGCCGCACCGCGTCGTTGGCCAGGTCCTCAAATTTCTTGAACTCCTTCATCCGCCGTTCATCGATCCAGAACCGATCCTGCACCCGATACTTCACCCCACTGTTCCCGCCCGCCGAAATCTTCCACTCAAACGCCAACTCAAAATCCCCATACTTCGCCGCCGTAAATAGGTCCTCCCGCAACTTCGGCTCCGGCACCGATTTCAAGCAACCGTCTTCAATCACCCACGCATCGCCCGCCGGCGTCGCCTTCCGCACGTCCTCCCAGCCCTTCATCGACTTGCCATCGAAGAGCAGCTTCCACCCCGCCGCTTTCTCTTCAGCACTTAGCTTATTAGGCTCCGCCGCGCTCAACGCCGCGGCCATCATCACAAGGAGGGACAAACAAATACGCATAGCCTCTAAACTACCAAAGCTCGTCTTGCGACATAATCTCTCCATGCGCTTCGCCCTCCTCCTCGCCGCCCTTGCCCTCCCGGCCTTCGCCCAGTTGAAGTACCCGCCCGTCCTCGAAGGCGCTCACGAAGAGGTCTATAAAACCATCGGCACCGTCGAACTCCGCCTCTGGATCTACAATCCCCCCGGCCACGCCCCCACCGACTCCCGCCCCGCCATCGTCTTCTTCTTCGGCGGCGGCTGGGCCAACGGCTCCCCCGCCCAGTTCGAAAACCAAGCCAAGCTCCTCGCCGCCCGCGGCATGGTCGCCATCACCGCCGACTACCGCGTCGCCTCCCGTCACCAAGTCAAAGTCGATTCCTGCGTCCGCGACGCCAAATCCGCCCTCCGCTACGTCCGCCTCAACGCGAAGCGCCTCGGCATTGACCCGAACCGCCTCGCCGCCGGTGGAGGCTCCGCCGGGGGCCACCTCGCTGCCGCCACCGCCACCGTCCCCGGCTTCGAAGAACCCAGCGAGATCGAAAGAGCCAGCTCCCGCCCCAACGCCCTCGTTCTCTTTAACCCCGCCCTCGTCTTCCCCGCCAGTATCACGGCAGAACGCATGGGCGTCCCCGCCGACGACCTCTCCCCCTTCCACCACCTCAAACGAGGAGCCCCACCCACCATCATTTTCCATGGCGAAGCCGATACCACCGTCCCCATCGGCCCCATCAAATCCTACTGCGACAAAGCCGTCTCCCTCGGCGCAAAATGCGAGCTCGTCGCCTATCCCGGCCAAACCCACGGCTTCTTCAACCACGGCCGCGGCAACAACGAATACTACGACAAAACCACCACCCGCATGCTCGCCTTCCTCACCGGCCTCGGCTACTTGGCCGCCGCCCGGTAATCCAAAACCTGCCCGTCCTTCTCCAACCGCCCCTTCAACTCCGCGTACGACACATCCTGCACCGCGAGGCCCTTATCGATCGCCATCACCGCCGCCGTCGCCGCCGATTGGCCCAGAATCATAAACACCGGCTCCATCCGGATCGACCCATACGCGATATGCGAACTCGATAGGCAAACCGGCACCAGCAAATTCGCCACCTGCCCCCGCTTCGGCACAATCGACCCATACGAAATCTGGTACGGTCCATTCGTGCTCACGCCGATATCCCCCTCGTTCTGTACATAGCCTTCCGGCGTGATGTACCGCTGAATATTGTGCGAATCCATCCCGTACGAACCCATCCCCACCGATTCCGGCGTCGCCCGCTTCTTCAGCAGTTCGTTCTCGGTCATCACGTATTGCCCGGTCATCCGCCGAGCCTCCCGAATGTACATCTGGTGCGGCCAGTTACCCGTCCCCTTGAACTCATCTTTCGCCAGGCCCCATTGCGCCATCTCCGTTCTCACATCCGCCGGTACCCGCGGGTCATTCGCAATGAAGTACAGCCAGCCCTGCTGATACTGCACGTGTTCCTGTTCAATCGCCTTCCGCCGCGCATAGCTCGCCTCCGGATAGTCCCAGTTCCGCCCGATGTTGTCGGTACTGAACGGCCCATGGTTGTTCGTATCCGTCTTCCCATTCGGAATCGCATCGAACTTCTGGAACGTCTCCCGCCATCCCGCCTCGAACACCCGCGCCAGCAACTCATACTCTTTCGGGTCATACCCGGCGGGCTTCGCGAAGGGAACCCGATTCTCCGGAACCTTCGTCAGGCACATCCGAAAGCAGTACGCTTGAATCTTCCCATCCGCCTCCCCGAACTTCCCCGGTGCCTCGGTGCTGATCCGCGGCAGCACCCCGCTCTGCAGGTCGCCCGGCACGACATAAGGGGAAATAGGCGTATTTACGGCCCCAAAATGGTGCCGATGGTGCAACACGCCCGTTTGCACTCCCGCCCACTTCTCGCCATACGTGCTCACCGCCTCCCGCCCGACGTGGTAGCTCACCCCCGCCGCCGCCATCAAATCGCCTTCGTAGCTCGCGTCCAAAAACATCTTCCCCGCGTAGCTCTTCCCGTCGAGCATCGTG
The DNA here is from genome assembly GCA_026394015.1 of Acidobacteriota bacterium. GTDB lineage: Bacteria > Acidobacteriota > Terriglobia > Bryobacterales > Bryobacteraceae. The sequence continues at coordinate 38,984 of JAPKZA010000236.1, read as the reverse complement.
ATCGAAACAATCCGCTCCCCCTGCTTCTTCACGCCCTTCTCCCGGTCAAGCCAAGCGTTACGAATCATCGGAATTTTCAGCTCTTTCACCCAAGCCTCATAGACCTGCTCGGCCACATGCGGCTCGAAGATCCACATCGTCCGAGCTTCCTGGTCGAGCGCGACGGTCCCTTGGCCCTTATTGCCAAACTCGGCCTGTTTCTGCCATTTCCACGCTTCCGGTTTCGCGTAGTGTTGCCAGACGCGATGGTAAAACTCCCGCGAAAGCCCCCCAATCACGGCCTTATTCCCGGAGTCGGTCCAGCCCAATCCCCCGGCCGTCAACCCGCCCAAGTGCCGTTCCGGGCAAACCATCACGACCGTCTTGCCCATCTTTTTCGTCTGTATGGCCGCCGTCACGGCCCCCGAAGTACAGCCGTATACGACGACATCAAACGACCGCGGAGCGGCCAAGCCACCCACCGCCCAGATCGAAAGGAGAAGAATCGTTTTCATAGTGACTCCTATACTCTATAAGGAATGACCCGCCGCTTCCTCCTCGCCGCTATCGGTTTCCCCAGCGTTCTCCGCGCCCAAGAAAGCTATCTCACCTGGGACGCAAAACTAGCCAAGAAGCTCGTCCTGGCGGGAAGGGTCTATGGCCAAGTCGGAAAGACGTTCGACCTCCGAATAAAGTCCACTGACCGCAGCTACAACTTCAAGGTGCGGGCGACCTGGCTGACGCCCCAGATCATCAAAGCTCTCGCCCGCCTGGAGCAGATCTCCAAGAGCCTCACCGCTACCGAAACCCAAAAGCTGGTAGCCGATGCGCAGGCCGCTGGCGAGATCATCATCCAGGTCGAGATCGACCCCCGCGAGGGTTCAGGCATTATCCCCAGCGGCTGGGTGGCGCTGTTGGGGAACTCCCCGCGCTTCGTCCGAGGTACCAGCACCCCCAAACTCCAAAATCTCGCGGCCCTAGCCCCGCTAGCGCCGCGAGACTTTGCCTACGAGATCTTCTGGCTTGTCTTCCCCAACAAAGCCGAAGACGGCCAGCCGCTCTTCTCCCCCGCCGACCGCGAGACCGAATTGAGCGTCCAGATCCAAGGCAAAGTCGGAAAGATCAAGTTCCCGATCCCTGACTATCTCCGACCGTAACCACCGAGCGCAGCGGCTCCGAGAGCCGCTGGATCGGATCGTTAATGAGACAGGAAGCGCCTGAGAATGCTAGCCGTTCGTTTCGATCAATTCTTCCCAAGCCAGGGCATATCCCACCGCCCGCTTCACTTCCCCGATCCGCCCGGCCGGAATCTGCGAGATCCTCTCCACCAGATGAACCTTCGAGATGGTCCGCAGGTTGTCGCAATTCACTATACAGGGCTTCGATATTCCCTCCGTCTCACCCAACGGAACCTCGATAGGAATGTGCCGGATGGTGGCCGTGATCTCGGCGGCCACGAACTTGTTCAGCACGCTATAGGCACCGTCACGGCTCAGCAGCAGCACGGGTCGGCGGCCAGCGGGTTTGGGCAGGTCCGCCCACCAGATTTCATACTGCTTCACCCCTTCCACTCCTCCGCGTTCGCCCACTCATCGGCATCGCCGGCTGAGTCTGGCTGGTGGAGATACGCCTCGCGGATCACCTCATATTCCCGTTTCCGGATCGCCTCTTTGACGGCCTGCCGGATGAACTCCGCTCGCTGGCGCTTGGCGGCGGGTGCCACCTTGTTCAAGGACTGCAAGAGCGGCTCGTCGATCTGGATCCATATGGACGGCATACAACCACGACGATATCATCGAACGATATGGACGGCACCGGCCACTGTCTCCCCACCGTCCTCGGCTGTACCGTCGCCGTCAAGTCCCCAGAGGTGCGGGAATCTCGCCCGCAGGACAGCTACCTGAAAGGGATCACGGGCTAAGTCGAAAAGACGTTCGACCTCCGGATAAAGTCCACTGACCGCAGCTACAACTTCAAAGTGCGGGCGACGTGGCTGACGCCGCAGATCATCCAGGCACTCGCCCGCTTGGAGCAGATCTCCAAAAGCCTCACCGCCGACGGCAAGGCAGCGGGTGAGATCATCATCCAAAACCGCGATCGATCCGCGCGAAGGGTCCGGCATCATCCCCAGCGGCGGGGCGGCTTCGCTGGGGGCCGCCCGCCGCTCGCCCCATTAGCGCCGCGAGATCGTGCCTACGAGATCTTCTGGCTCGCCTTCCCCAACAACGTCGAAGACGGCCAGTCGCTCTTCTCCCCCACCGACCGAAAGACCGAATTGAGTGTCCAGATCCAAGCCAAAGTAGGAAAGACAAGTCCCCGATCCCCGACTATATCCGACCGTAAGCACCGAGCGCTGGTTTAATGGTCGCGGTACAGCATCTGGTCATAAACCAGCACGCAAACGCGGAAACAGGTTGTGTGTCTGCTCAAAACTGTGACAAGCGCTTCTCTATTCGATATTGTTGGAAGCGTAGGAGTGCGAAGCGATGGTAATCCAAATTCCCGACGATCAGGCGGCGGCCCTAACGGCCCAGGCGACCGCCCAGGGTTTTACACTGGAAGATTGGATTCAAAAGCTTGCGACGAATCCGCCCGCTGGAGTGAATTCGATAGATTGGTCCCAATGTTCCGCGGTTGAAAGCATTCCTGGCAAAGTCAGCGGTGCGTGGGTCTTGAAGAATACACGCATGCCAGTCTCCGCGATCTTTGAAAACCTCCAAGCCGGAGCCAGTATCGATGACATCATGGAGTGGTTTCGTGGGCTCGATAGGACACAAATCCAAGAAGTGATGGAGTTTGCCGTGCGGAGTCTGGACAAACCCCCAAGCTACGCGCCGTAATGCGCATCCTCTTCGATCAAGGAACACCCGTCCCCATCTCCGGCTTCTTAACCGGGCACGTTATCAGCATCTCGGCCGACTTAGGATGGGATCAGTTGCGAAACGGTGAGTTGCTTGCCGTTGCCGAGCGATCCGGTTTCGAGCTGCTTCTGACTACCGACAAAAATCTTCGTTACCACCAAGACTTGGCCGAGCGTTCCATCGCCATCGTCGTGATCGGGCACGCCCAATGGCCTTCGCTGAAGCCCCACGTGCACCGAGTTGTTGAAGCCATCAACCAGGCCGCGCCGGGTAGTTACGCCGAGGTCGAGATTCCCCTACCACCGAAGAAGCCATTTCTGCGCTCCTAGCTTCCTCACCCTCACTCACTCCGCAGCGCCCCCTGCGGATCCGTCCGCGCCGCCCTCCAAGCCGGCACCCCCGCCGCTCCCAAAGCCACGATCCCCACCAAACTCACCACCCCCAACAACGTCGCCCCATCCAGCGGCCCCACCCCATAAAGCAACTCCCGAATCATCCGCGCCACCCCTACCCCTCCCGCCCCCGCCAACCAAACACTCTCCTTCACCACAATCGCCACGATTCCCTTCACGCTGCACCCCAACGCCAACCGAATCCCAAACTCCTTCGTCCGCAGCGCTGTCAAATAAGCCAGCGTCCCATAAAGCCCCACCCCCGTGAGCACCACCGCTAACCCCGCGAACACCGCCAACACAAACACCACAAACCGCGTGTCGCCAATCGAATCCGCCACGGCCTCACTCATCCCCTGTATCCCCAACGCCTCCCCCTGCGTCGCCAACCGGATCCCCGCCCCCAACCGCTCCGCCGTCTCCCGACTCTTGATCACCAGCGTCGTCTCGATCGACGGCATCAGAAACCCTGGAATACTCTCATCCCGCACCCACGTCGCGCGCACCGCCGCCGTCACCTCTTGCGGTCTCCTCAGCGTGCGCCACCTTAGCGGATCGGTGCTCCCGCCAGCGCGCTCGGCCACCACGTGGTTGATTCAGCCCCTGGTAACGGGGATGCGCTCGTTGCTCCCTGCCGCACCCTTCGAAAGCGCGGTTCGCGAGTTCACGATCTTCGGCTTATTGCGGAACGATCCGCACCGGCTGGTTCTTCTGGTTGCCCTTGGCGTCGGATGGGCGTCGGCTGCGCAGTACTCGGATCGAAGTCCAACCACGCCTCTAATTCCTGCGTACCTTGTCGTTCTCGCGCTGAGCATTGCTTTTCAACTACCCACGGAGCTCTCGGCCAACTGGATCTTTCGGGTTGCGCTCGACCGGGCTGTCTACCCGATCGGAGCGAGCGTCCGGCAAGCCGCGACGATCTTGGCCGCGGCACTGGTCTTGCTGCCGACGGCTGCGTTTTTAATCCTATCGGGAAGAGAGTGGCGGGAATGTCTCTTGCTTCTGGTTTTGGTCGGATGCATGAACTGGGCTCATCTGGAGGTGGTGTTCGGCCGCTGGCGGTACATCCCTTTCACCCGACCTCACGTGCCGTTTCGGCAGAACCTGCCGGTCCGGTGCATCTTGCAGGTTCTGGCCTTCGCCATCTACGTTTGGATTGGTGGAAGGCTATACCCATGGATCGAAGAAAGCCCCGCGAAACTGCTGCCCCTGATTCTCCTGTACCTCTATCTGAGGTGGTGGAACCATTCCCAACGAGAAAGTGAACTCGCCGACGGCGACCTGAACGCACTCCTAGTCTTCGAGAACCACAACGAAGATGACGTGCAAACCCTAGGACTCGGCTGACGCAAGAATGACCCGAGGTGCGGGCCACGCGACTAGCCCGAAGAAGCAAGAGATCTGCGCCGTGCCTTGCGGTTGCACCAATGCGGTGCCGGGCCGGGTGATAATGGGAGAGCTATGGTGGAATCTGTCGAAGGCATCTATCGAAATGGGAGAGTGGAGTTACTGGCGCCGCTGACCGGAGCGGATGGTTCCCGCGTTATCGTCACTCTCGTTGACCCCACCGAACCATTGGATCTTAGTAAGCGGGGCATCGACGAGTCTCAGGCCGCCGATCTGAGGCACCGGCTAGCGACGTTCGCCGAAGATTGGGATCGCCCCGAAATGGCCGCATACGAGGAACTCCCGTCGCGGTGACATCGTGCTGGTCTTGTTCCCGGATTCGAACCTTCGGACCTCGAAGCGGCGTGTGATTGTAGCGATGATCTCGAGCAACCTGGCCCGCGCCGGACATCCGAGTCGGCTGCTCGTGCAAGCCAGCCCTGGGAGCGGGCTGGGGCTGTTAACGGACTCCGTGATCATGACGGACAATCTCGCGACGATCCACGAATCCGAGATCGATCAGGTCATCGGGCACTTCCCTCACATCGCTCAGCTGGACCTAGCCCTGCGCACGACGTTGGCCTTATAGCCGCCCGCCTCGATCAACGCCTGCCGCCGCGCTTCGTCGGCGGACATGCCCATGGCCATCTTGCGATCAATCTGTTCCGCCACAACGGCGCGCAGTTCCGCGTCGAGCTCATCCTCCGCCCGCCGCCGCCGAAATACATTGGCAACGAACCTCCTCCCGCGTCGCGGCACGAAAGCCCGCGAGCGTCACAAGCGGCTGCCACCCCAGCCGGCCATCATCGTGTGGCATATTGAGGTTGAGGCCTGATTGTGAAAAACTTCCGCCTGCCTCTGCCAGAGCGAACCTATACCACTCTAGTCCGGGAAGCGATTGACGTCTGGCTCAAAGATCAGACTCGGAAGGCGAGACACAACGCCATCGCGGACTACGCTGCGGAATGGGCCGGCTCCGAACTCGATCTCGACCATGAGTTGGAGTCGGCCGGAGTCGAACATCTGGTAAAGACCAGCAAGGCGCGAAAACGAACTCCGGCTCGCAGCAAATGGATCGCCGTCCTGTCGTAGTCGTGTCTCATAACGGCTTCAATGCTTGGCCTCTTCGTCCCAAGCCAAACGTGGGCCGACTGTTGTTTGTGTACCCGCCGACCTCGCCGGTCTGTCGAAAGCAAGGGTGGCGATCTGACATCAGGCCACAACCCTCGTCCGGGCAAAATGCACCACCCGAATCGGCGCCCTCCCAATCCAGCTTCGGCGCTAACGAAAAGTTGAGGCCGGGCTGAAGGGCGCCCTCGATCTGCACTGATCGGGTCGACGGCATCAACACAAGGACATAGAGGGACTCAACCCATCGGGGCTCGCGCTCCATGCTGAAACTTGCGTCGCGGAGTTCCATACCCGTGCGAATCGGGTACCGATAAAAGCCAGGATGGCAGAACCGATACGCCCAGTCCACTACAGCCGTCAGAGGCACCAACTCCAGCTTTTCAAACCTTCCGCAAACCCTTTTCACAAGGTGTTCAGATTTATTTTTAAATCGTAACTCTTTGACGAACAAAGACTAAACAATCCACCCGGCCAACCGTGGCGTCAAAATGCTTGACACCGCCATGATAGATTTTGAGTGCGAAGGCGCTCTTCCAAACCTGCTGCTCGGCAGCAACTCGGCGGCAGCGCCTTTTTCCATTTCCAACGAAGAATTCTATGTCCACGCAACCAACGGATGAACAAAAACAGCGTCGCGCCGAAGCCTCTCGGCAGAACGGTCGCAAAGGAAAAGGGCCCGTCTCGCTCGCAGGTAAATACCGCAGTTCCATGAATGCGATCACGACCGGACAACATGTCGAGTTACACAAAGAAGACCTGCCGTCTTTCTTTAATTTGCTCTCTCTGGATGACCGGGCAGACTACGTCCGCAGCATCCATGCGCACTACCGAAAATTCAAGCCGGACTCCGAAGTCGAGCAAGGCTACGTCCGCCGCATGGTCTCGGAAATGTTCAGCTTCGATCGGAATACTTCGCTTTACACCCGAGCGATGCAGGAAGAACTCGATACCGTCCTGCGGGAGTACCCCGACATCGATGTCGACACCCAATTTCTCAACGGCAACAAACGGGCCATCGGACAAAAGGAGCTCTTCCGAACCATCGAACGCAGCAAAAAAGCGCATCTACAAGCCTACGAAAAGTTAATGAAGCTCCTGGCGCAATCCAGAAAGTTGTTCCCGTTGCAACCGCCGGAACCCGTAGATATCTCCGCCGACACGAAAACGTTGGAGGACCCCGGCCCCACGCCCGAAGTCGTCGCCGAATTGCTCGCCCTGGCCGACCAAGCCAAAAAGGAACCTAGCTTTGTCCCGCCGGCCTATGTCCTTAACTTCTTGGAAGATAAAGAGGTTATGCTCCGCGTCGCCCCAAATTACGATGTTGAGGATTTGCTGGTCCGCTTCGGTCGGGTCAAGCCACCAATTGCGGCGTAAATGGCCCCAGGCCGCGGAGCAGTTAACCCCGAGAACAAAAGCACGGCGCAAAGCGTACACCCGAAGTGTGCCCGCTCGTCGACGAGGATACGTCAGATCACCCCTCGTTTGGCTTAATTCCCTTAGCTCGCCCCTGATTTGCCTTAGTTTGACAAATTTCGAGCAAATTCTCCGCATGATCAAGTGTGCGGACAACAACCCTCTCCATAATCGCTACCCTGGTCCTGGCCCCGTTGGCCCTCGCCCAGATCACCATCTACCCCGGAGCCTCCGGGATCCCCAAGGGCACCACCCGACAAATGTCGGCCTACGTACCCCTTTCGCCGAACACCGTCACCTGGGCCATCAATGGCACCGTCGGGGGCAGCGCCACCTACGGCACCGTCACCCAAACTGGCAATTACACCGCCCCGGCCACCATCCCGCCGGATAACCAGATCACCATCAAGGTAACCAGCACCGCCGACGCCGCCAAGTTCGCGACCGCCCAGATCTCCATCACTCAGCCCCTCGTCTATATCTGGAGCTCCTACCCCAACACCGTTACCCCCGGCGCCGTCTCCCTCAGCATCAATGGGGCCGGCTTCGTTCCCGGCGCAGTCGTCACGATTAACGATCAACCCCTCCCCACCGCCTACCTCTCCCCGACGTCGCTAACAGTCACCGGCAACGTCCCGGCTGCCATGCTCGGCATCGCCAAGCTGAAAGCCATCAACCCCGGCCCCGGCTCCACCATCAGCGACCCCGTCAACATAACCGTCAAGTCCTCCGCCGTCAGCCTCTCGGTGTCGCCCTCCTCCCTGAACCTGCCCGTTAATGCCAGCCAGGCCTTCACCGCCACCGTCACCGGCAGTCCCAACACCGCCGTCACCTGGTCCACGAACGTCGGCACCATCTCCCCCGCCGGCCTTTACGCCGCCCCCGCCGCTCTCCCCAATCCGCCCACCGCCACCGTCACGGCTACTAGCGTCGCCGATCCCCTCGTCGCCGTCTCCGCCTTGGTCACCCTGAATCAACCCGCGGTCACCGTCACCGTCTCCCCCGCCGCAGCCCAACTCTTCCTCAACGGCACCCAGCAGCTCACGGCCACCGTCGTCGGCAACGCCAACACCGCCGTATCTTGGTCCGCCTCCGCCGGCTCAATCACCCCCGCCGGCCTGTACACCGCCCCCGCCGCCCTGCCCAACCCGGCCAGCGTCACCATCACCGCGACCAGCGTCGCCGCCCCCACCGCCCTCGGCAAGGCGTTCCTCACGATCAAACTCCCTCCCCCCGCCATGCCCAATCTCAGCCACGCCCGCTTCCTCGATCAAGCCGCCTTCGGCCCCACCCCCGCCGAACTCCAAACCATCGGCCAAATGGGCATCGACGCCTGGCTCACGAACCAACTCAACCTCCCCGCCAGCCCCATCGCCATCCCGGCCACCAACACCCTGGCTCAGTCGCAGTACCTTAATCGCATCGTCACCGCCCCGGACCAACTCCGCCAGCGCGTCATCGCCGCCCTCGGCAAGATCATCGTCATCTCCGCCCAAAAGAACCCCTACTCCGACGAAGTGGTCCCCTACCTCCAAATCCTCAGCAAAAACGCCTTCGGCAGCTACCGCCAGCTTCTCTCTGACATCACGGTAAGCCCCCAAATGGGCAAGTATCTCGACCTGGCCAACTCGAAGACTCCTGCCGCCAACGAGAACTATCCCCGCGAGCTCATGCAGCTCTTCTCCACCGGCCTAGTCCTGCTCAACTCCGACGGCACCCCCCAACTCGATGCCCAGGGCAAGACCATCCCTACCTATGACCAAGCCACCGTCGCCCAAACGGCGCTCGCTCTCACCGGCTGGACCTATCCCACCGCCCCCGGCGGAGCACCCAACGTCTCCAACTGGGAAAACTTCAGCGCCCCGGCCATGGAAGCCCGTGAACAGTTCCATAACAAGTCCGCCAAAACCCTCATCGGCGGCTGCCCCATCCCCGCCGGCCTCACCGTTGCCGTCGAAACCAACGCCGTCCTCGATTGCGTCTTCAACCATCCCAGCACGGCACCCTTCATCGTCACCCGCCTCATCCGAGACCTCGTCACGAGCAACCCCTCCCCGGCGTACGTGCAGCGCGTCGTCGACGTCTGGAACACGAACGGTCCCAATGGCAAGGGCGATCTCAAAGCCGTCGTCATCGCGATCTTGAAGGACGCCGAAGCCCGCCAGGACCAAGCCACCATCAACCAGGGCCGTTTGAAGGACCCCGTCTATCACATCGCCTCCTTCCTCCGCGCCTTGAACGGTAACATCGCCCCGGACAACGTCCGCGGTTGGGACTTCGTTCAAATGGGCCAAGCCCCCCTCGCTCCCGCCTCCGTCTTCGGAGCCTACTCGCTCACGTACCGGATCCGCGGCGGCTCCCTCGCCGGCCCCGAGTTCCAAATCTATACCCCCACCGAGTCGATGCTCCGCGGCAACTTCATCTACGGGTTGCTCACGAACCCCAACCAGTCGGATCTCAGCATCAACCTGGGCCCCTTCCTCGCCCTCGCGGCCGACAAAAGCGCCGTCATCGAACAGGTCAACGCCACGCTCCTCTACGGACGCATGCCGCAGTCTTTGAAGAACAGCCTCGCCACGGCCATGGCCGCTGCCTCTGACAACAACCAGGCGGTCCTCACCGCCCTCTACCTCACGGCCCTCAGCGGTTACTACACCGTCCAATACTAAGGAACCCATCATGACGAACTCCCACTCTCTCTCCCGTCGCTCGCTCCTCCGCCTCGCCACCATGGCCGGCGCGGCCAGCTTGGGTCAGCGCAACGCTCTGGCCCAAGCCCCTGACTACAAGGCCCTCGTCTGCATCTTCTTCTCCGGCGGCAACGACGGCCACAACATGGTGATCCCCCAGACCACCAGCCAATACAACCAGTACAAGGCCATCCGAGGAGCCCTCTCGGTCCCCGATAACAACGCCAAGCTCCTGCCCATCCAGGCCAAGAACGGCACCCCCTACGCCATCAACGATGGCCTGTCCTTCATCCATGCGCTCTGGGGCCAACAGAAGCTCGCCGTCGTCGCCAACGTCGGCAACCTCGTCCAGCCCACCACCCGCGCCCAATACTTGAACTCCGCGGTCAACCTGCCGACCAACCTGTTCTCCCATCCCGATCAATACGTCCAAATGCAGACCGCCACCGGCGGAACCAGCAGCGGCACCGGTTGGGCCGGCCGCACCGTCGACTCGCTCAGCGGCCTCAACGGCGCCGCCACCTTCCCGGCCGCCATCTCCATGGCCGGCCAACAGATCTTCTGCGCCGGCAACATCGTCCAATCCGCCAGCCTCATCCCCGGCTACGACATGGTGCCCGCCGGCATGAACCTCTGGCCCGCCTCCGCCGCCACCGCCCGCCAAACGGCCCTCCAGCAGATTCTAACCATGGACAGCGGCCTCTCCATCGTCCAAGCCGCCAACAAGGTCCGTCAGGACGGTCTCGATCTTTCGGCCATGCTCAAAGGCCTTAACGCCGGCAGCCCGTTTGTGACCAACTTCCCCGGTACCTCCATCGGCCAGCAGTTGAAGCAGGTCGCCCAGATCATCAAGCTCCGCGCCACCACCGGCATGCGCCGTCAAGTCTTCTTCTGCTCCGTGGGCGGCTTCGATACCCACGGCGCCCAGGCCTGGCAGCAATGGGATCTCTTCAAGCAGATCTCAGACGCGATGAACGCCTTCTACCTCTCGACCCAGGAACTCGGCGTCGCGAGCGACGTCACCACCTTCACGGAGTCCGAGTTCGGCCGCTCCCTGCAACCGAGCGGCTCCGGCTCCGACCACGGTTGGGGCAGCCACTTCCTCGTCCTCGGCGGAGCGGTGAAGGGAGGAGACCTCTACGGTCAATTCCCCGATCTCTCTCTCGGCGGCCCCGACGATAGCGGCACCCGCGGTACGCTCCTGCCGACCACCGGCCTCGACCAATACGGAGCGACGCTCGCCAAGTGGTTCGGCGTTCCCGACGCCTCGCTCAACGGCATCTTCCCGAACCTGAAGAACTTCGCGACCCGCGATCTCGGCTTCCTCAGCTAACCAAACGCAGAAGGGCGCCGGACAGTCTCCTGTCCGGTGCCTCTGTAATGCCCGTCGCTACTCGACTAATACTATTGTTGGTCGCCGCCGGCCTTGCGGCACTTGCCAGCCTTAACGTTCGTTTTGATTTTCATGTTGTCCTCCTCTGCATACATGGGCGCATCGACCTCGCCTTTTCGATCACGCCCCTCAAAGAAAAGTTGGCACCCGCTTCCCCACTCCCGTCGCCCCCTCAAACGCATGTCCCATCTGCAACACTCCCCAGTCGTCCCGATGCCGCCCCACAATTTGAATCCCCACGGGAAGCCCTTCCGGCGTAAACCCGGCCGGCACTGACAACGCCGGAGTCCCCACCGTCGAGATGAAATAGCAGCTCCGCATCCAGTCGATGTAGGTCCCCAACTTCGTCCCATTGATCTCCATCACATACGGCTGCTCCACCGGAAACGGCGGCACCTGGCTCACCGGCAGCACGAAGAACTCGTACCGCTCTAGAAACAGCCGCATGCGGTGGTACAACTCCGTCCGCTTCATCTCCGCCCGCCCCACTTCCACCCCCGTCAGCTTCAACCCCCGCTCCACCTCGCCCAGAATCGTATCTTTGAACAAGCCCCGATGCTGCTTCACGAGCTCCGCCCGACTCAACGCCGACCCCCACTCGCGCAGAGTCTTGAACGTCTCGTCCGCCCCCGTAAAGTCCGGCTCCGCCTCTTCCACGATGCACCCCAGCGCTTCGAATACCTTCCGCTGCCCGTCCACGATCGCCCGCACCCGCGGGTCCACGGGCTGCCCGCCCAAGTCCTTCCACCAAGCCACCCGCACCCCTTTGAAGCTGCGTCCCAACGGTGCCGCGAATCGACTCCCCGGCTCGCTCAGCGCCATCTGCGCCCGCGCATCCGGCCCCGCCAAAGCCGACAAAAAGAACGCCACGTCCTCCACTGACCGCGCCATCGGCCCCTCCACCGAAAGCGGCGACATGCTCATCGGAGCGGGCCAACTCGGCACCCGTCCCGGTGAAGGCCGAAACCCCACGACATTGCAAAAACTCGCCGGGTTCCGCAGCGACCCGCCCATGTCGCTCCCGTCGGCCAACGGCAGCATCCGACAAGCCAGGGACACCGCCGCCCCGCCGCTGCTTCCGCCGCAGGTCTGCGTCAAGCCATACGGGTTCCGCGTCGCCCCGAACACTGCGTTGAACGTCTGCGACCCGGCCCCAAACTCGGGAGTGTTCGTCTTCCCCAGCAGGATCGCCCCGGCCTCTCGCACCCGCTCGACGAGCAGCGAGTCCTCGGTCGGCACAAAGTCTTTATAGATCCGCGAGCCGAACGTGGTTCGAACCCCTTTGGTCGGCTGCAGGTCTTTGTGGGCGATGGGAAGTCCATGGAGAGGCCCCAATCGACCGCCCTTTGCGGTCGCCTCATCGGCGGCGAGAGCCGCGGCTTGGGCCCGCTCGGCCACCAGCGTCACGATGGCGTTAACCTTCGGATTCACCCGTTCAATCTGCCCCAGATGCGCCGCCAAAACCTCCCGGGCCGAAAGCTGCTTCGCCCGAATCCGCTTCGCCATCTCCACCGCGCTCAAGCCGCAAATCTCCGGCACCGCCCCCTCCGCCGGGCCCGCCAATGCCGCCGCCGCTAACGCCGCCGCCTCTCTCCGATTCAGTTTCATCAGCCCATCATTACACCGCACGCCAAACTCCGCTAGCCTGGTGATCAACCCATCCATGAGCCTCGACTTACTCACCAACCTGATTCACGAAGGAAGCACCCGCCCGTGGCAGGAGGTTAACACCGAGTGGTACGCCGGGCTCTTCGGTGCCCCCTCCGGCCGCTATCCCAAAACTGCCGAGAACCAAGTCCAACTTCGCTCTCCGCAGATGGCCGATGACAAAGGTATCTCCTACGCCGCGATCATCCATCGGGAAAACCCCACGAAAGGCCGTTATCGCGGCACCAGTCTCGTCATCTTCCCTTCGTCACCAACTGGCCCCTGCCTGCTCGGCCTCGTCGTCGGCACCGACGGCCTCTCGCCGGACGAAGCAATTCTCGGCCGTCCGGGCCACGCCCGCAAAGCGCAAGCCATTGCTCGGTGGCTCAACAAGCGGTACGGCGGTGGCCAACGCGTCGCCTGGGCAAAACAGGACCCGACCCGCACGGATGAATCCGTTCCTTCGGATCTGCTCAAAGAATGGGAGGACCACAAGCCTGCTTTGGATCGATACGGGAAGGAGCTGTACCTGCTCTTCCGCCCCACCGAGGATCGCTCCGCTACTCGGGATGCCGCCGCGGCCATGCTCGATCTCCTCTTCGAAGAACGGGGCTACGAGCCCCTGGCTGCTCTCTCGCCGCATGCCTCCGAACTCAAAGCAGCGTGGTTCGAACATCTGATGCCCAGCGTCGACTCGGCCGCCGTCACGGAGCTCCTGCAACACCGCCGCTTCGTCATCCTCCAAGGCCCGCCCGGCACCGGCAAGACTCGCCTCGCCGTCAATCTCCTCCGTGACCGCTACCAAGGCCACGGCATCTCCATCCAGTTCCACCCCAACACAACCTACGAGTCCTTCCTCGGTGGTCTCTCGCCCCAGCACGCCGCCGATGCGCTCGGTCTCCGCTTCGCCCCGGAGCCCGGCTCCCTCATGCGAGCCGCCGCCGCTGCTCTGGCTGACCCTTCTCGACCGTATCTCCTCCACATTGATGAGATCAACCGGGCCGATCTCGGCAAAGTTCTCGGCGAAGGGCTCTTCCTCCTCGAAGCTCACGCGGACTCCCCCCGCATCATCAATCTCCCCTACGACTTCGGCCCTCCCTTCCATCGGCAACTCACTCTCCCTCCCAACCTCCACCTCCTCGGCACCATGAACTCGGCGGACCGCAGCATCGCCCTCGTCGATGCCGCCGTCCGCCGCCGCTTCGCCTTCGTCTCCCTCTGGCCGAGCATGGCTGTCGTCGAAGCGAACGCCTGCCCGTTGATGCAAATCGCCTTCCGCCGCCTCACCCAACTCTTCATCGAATACGCAAGCGACGATACCCTTCCCCTCGTTCCCGGCCACTCGTACTTCCTCGAAGCCGATCCGGCAAAAGCCCCCACCGTCCTCCGCACGAACCTGGCTCCCCTCCTCGAAGAGTATCTCGCCCAAGGCTACGTTAGCGGCTTCGCCGAAGCCATCCGGAGCTACTTGCAATGGCTAAACGCAACAGCGTAAGGCGAGCCGTCGCCCCGCTCAGCGCCCCTCCGCGCGAACGGAATCCCTGCCTCGAACTCATGGATCAGTCGTCGCTGGACTTCCCGGCCGCCGACTTGTTTGGACTCCCGCGCGGCCCGGATTCCGCGCCCACCCTCGCCCGGCTCTCCGAGCAGTTCATTCACACCAATCACGCCCAACTCAGCCGCTTCGACCTTCGTCTCGGCCATCGTTTTGACGGGTCCCAAGTCTATCTCTCGCTCTCGACCGGCAACCAGGTCGGAGCCATTCCGTTGCAGTCCCCCACGACAGCCCGCTACGACTATGGTCTCGTCGTCCAGCCCCGCTTTCCGTGGGTCGGCCTCGGTCCCATGCTCGCCGTGATGGGTTGGCGCATCGCTCCGCAGCCGCTGCGCCTGCCTCTTCTCCGGCGCTCCGAACGACGCGTTCCCGCCTGGGTCCTGTCTTCGATGGTGCTCACACGGATGCACGCCCTCTTGCGTTCCCTTACCCGGCGATTTGAAGACACCCACGAGGACCGCACCGCACCGCGCGGACGCGTCGATTGGGAAGCCTACGCCCTCACGCGGATTCCCCACGGTCGTCTGATGGCTCTTCCGTGTACCTTCCCCGATCTCCGCGACGACCGGTCCCTTCTCTCCGCCATTCGCTACACCGTTGAACGTCACTACAACGCTCTCCACGGACAACGCGTCCACGGCGCTTTCGTCAATAGCCTCATCGAACTGGCTCGCGATCTGCTCTCCGAACTCCGAGGGGTAGCCGCCGTCGCGCCCGGCTCCGCTCAAAGGCACGCTTGGACGCATCGGACCATCCTGCCAAAGCCTTTCCGTGAGGGGATTCAAGCCATCGATTGGACCGTCGACGACCGCGGCCTTGCCGGTCTCAGTGACCTCGAAGGCATCCCCTGGGTCATGCCGATGGAGCGTTTCTTCGAAGCCTGGGTCGAAACGCAATTTGCCCGCCTCGCCCGGCGCACTGGCGGTACCCTCCGCTCCGGCCGAAAGCATGAAACCGTTCGGCACCTGGATTGGCAGCCCAGCAGCGCGGGCTCGCAGCGGGCTCTCATCCCCGATCTGTGCATCGTTTGGGAGGACCTTACCCTCATCGTCGATGCCAAGTACAAGCGGCATTGGGAGGACCTGCAGGAGACCGGTTGGCGCCATGCTTCCAGTGACCTGCGAGACAGCCATCGCCACGATCTTCTCCAAGTTCTGGCCTATGCCAATCTCGCTCAAACGAGTCGAGTCGTTGTCTGTCTCGTCTATCCCTGCGAACTCTCGCATTGGAACGATCTTCACCTGCGGGGGCGCGCCATTCAATCCGCCGATGTGCCCGGTGCGTCGCGGCCAACCTCCATCTGGCTCACCGCCCTGCCGATGACGGGTGTTGAAGGGGACACGCTTGCTGCCCTGGAACAGCGGATTCAGGGCCTTCTCCGCTAGAGCTACCATCAAGAATGCATCGCCGTACCTTCGCCGCATCCCTCCTCGCCGCCCCTCTCGTCGCTCAGCCCCTCGCCATCACCCAGGCGCTGCGCCAATTCAGACTCCCCGCCGTCACCGCCATCGTCGCCTCCCCCCAGAAGATCCTCTACTCCGGCTTCGTCGGCGTCCCCCTCAACGCCATCTTCTCCGTCGCCTCCCTCACCAAAGCCGTCACCACCGTCGCCGCCCTCCAACTCGTCGAACAGGGCAAGCTCTCCCTCGACGAACCCGTCGAAAACCACTTCCCCGAACTCGCCCAACTCCCCGTCCTCGAATCGCTCAACGTCCTCCGACCCGCCCAAACCAAGATCACCCTCGTCCATCTCCTCACCCACACCTCCGGCCTCGCCTACACCACCTGGGATCCGCTGCTGGCCAAGTACAGACAAGCCAAACCCGCCCCCACCGGCCTTCTCCCGCTGCGCTTTGACCCCGGTACCGGTTGGACCTACGGCACCAGCCTCGATTGGGCCGGCCGCCTCGTCGAAACCGTCAGCGGACTCAACCTCGAAGAGTACTTCCAACGCCACATCTTCGCGCCCCTCGGCATGAAGGACACAAGCTTCCTGCTGCCGAACTCGAAGTTCCCCCGGCTCGTCACAAACCAACGCCGTCAGCGCAACGGCCTCCTCCGGCCAGACCCCCGCCGCCCCATCCCTCCGCGAAAGGAGTTCGGCGGTGGAGGCGGCCTGTTCTCCACCGCGCCGGACTACGCCAAGTTCCTCCAGTTCATCCTCGGAGCGGGACCCTCGTCCATCCTTCAACCCAAATCGCTCCATCAGATGACCATCAACCAGATAGGCGCCCTCGACGTCCCCGAACTCCCCACGTCCTACCCTACCGTCACCGCCAACCTCCGTCTGAATCCAAACCCCCAAGCCCGCGACAAGTTCACCTTCGGTTTCCTCCTGAATCCCGTCGCCTATCCCGGAGGTCGCTCGGCCGGCAGCCTCGCCTGGGCCGGTTCCAACAACGCTTTTTACTGGATCGACCCCGCCCGCCAACTCTGCGCCGTTCTGCTCATGCAGTTTCAACCCTTCCTCGACCCCGCCGCCGTCTCCACCCTCCGCGCCTTCGAAAAGGCGGTTTACCGCTCCTTCTAACCAAACATTCATCTCCCCGAAGCGAGTCTGTCGCACCCCGATGGTAGCCTGCGGGGATGAGATTACTTTTGGTGGCGTTAGGCGTTTCGCTAAGCCTTTTTGGCCAATCCGCGCAAGTGGGCGGTCGCGTCCTCGATCCTTCCGGCCAAGCCGTTCCGGCCGCGGCCGTAGCCGTGATCAATGAAGCGACGCAGACCCGTCGGGACCTGGTCACCAACGAAGAGGGCCTCTACACCGCGCCGGCGCTCACCCCTGGTCCGTACACCATTCGGGTCTCAAAACAGGGCTTCAAAGGCCTGGAGCGCAAGGGAGTCGTGCTCACCGTCGATACGCGGAGCCGCGTGGACGTCGTGCTTGAAGTGGGCGGTGTCTCCGAGTCCGTCAGCGTCAACGAAAACGTCAGCGTTCTCCAACTGGAGTCGCCCGAGATCTCCACCACGATCACCCAGGACCAAGTCCAGAACCTCCCGCTCGTCCAACTCGGCCGCGTCCGCGTCGCGGCGGCATTCATCTACCTGACGGCAGGGGTACAGGGCAACGTCCGCATCGATGGCGCTGACAACCTCGCGGCCTCGAACCAAATCCGGGTCCACGGCAGCGGCACCTTTCAGCATGAGTTCTGGGTCGACGGCCTGCCCGCCGGCCAGATGGGCCAGATCGGCAATTTCAATGAAAGTGCTCCGCCTGTCGAAGCCATGCGCGAGTTCAAGCTGCAGACTTCGCAACTGGCGGCCGAGTTCGGCCACACCGGCCAAGCCGTCGTAAGCTTCGCGCTCAAGAGCGGCACCAACCAGATTCATGGCTCGGCCTTTGAATACTTCCGCAACGACAAGCTCGACGCTCGAAGCTGGTTCGCCTCCGAACGCGCCATCACCCGCCAAAACGAGTTCGGCGCCACCGTCGGGGGCCCCGTCTGGATCCCCAAGGTCTACAACGGAAAAGACAAGACCTTCTTCTTCTTCTCCTGGACCGGTGCCCGGCGGCGCGGCCTCGATAACTTCAACCGGATCCAGATACCCTCCACGCTCAATACCCGCGGTGACTTCAGTGATTGGCGCAACGCCGCCGGCAACTCGATTCCGATCTACGATCCCGCCACCACGCGCGCCAACCCCGCCGGCGGGTTCATCCGCGATACCTTCCCCGGCAACCGGATTCCCTCGAATCGCATCGACCCGGTGTCCGCCAAAATTGCCGCCCTCTATCCCGCCCCGAACACCCCGGGCACGCTCAACCTGGGTGCGTTCATTGGCGAAAAGCAGCTCGATCCAGACATCTTCACCGTCCGCGGCGATCACACGATTCAGACCAATCACAAGCTCTTCTACTCCTTCAACTCGACCAAGGTCCCCCGGTTCCGCGTCGATAGCCCGCTGCCCGATCCGCTCACGCCCGGCATCATCCAGAACATCTCCAGCAAGTTCCACCGGGTCGGCTACGACGCCATTCTGCGGCCCAGTCTGCTCAATAGTTTCATCGCCGGGGTGAACCGGTTTCGGAACCCGGTCGACCCCGTAACGATTGATCGTGGGTGGCCCGCCCGCCTTGGCTTGACGGGCGTTACCGGGGACCGCTTCCCGGTGCTCAGCTTCGGCGACGGCTACGCTGGCGCGGCCGCCGGCGGCATCACCGACAACAAAGACGACGTCTACATGTTCAAAGACACAATGTCGTGGACCCACGGTCGCAGCAACTGGAAGTTCGGCGGGGAGTATCGCTGGAACCATCTGCACAACCGCACTTTGACCAACACCCAGGGCTCGCTCAGCTTCTCTAATCTCGCTACCGCTCTGCCCGGCTCTCCGGCGGGCTCGGGCAACTCGTTTGCCAGCTTCCTGCTGGGCGAGGTGGCGTCGAGCAACATCCGCTTCCCCCAAAACGTCGGCATCCGGCGCACCTACAGCGGCTTCTTCCTGCAGAACGACTTCAAGGCGACGCGCAAGCTCACGCTCAACGTCGGCCTGCGCTGGGAGTTTATGGGCGCGCCCTTTGAACAGCAGAACCGCTATAGCGTCGTCGATCTGAACCGTGCGAACCCCGCGGCGGGCAACCGTCCCGGCGCTTTGATTTTTGCCGGGGAAGGGCAGGGGCGCACCGGAAGTCGCCGCTTGATTGATGCCGACCTTTCGGCCTGGGGCCCCCGCGCCGGATTTGCCTACGCGCTTTCGAATAAGACCGTCGTGCGCGGCGGATACGGGCTCTACTATGCCGACAACTACCTGAGCATTTCGAGCGCTGGCTTCAACATTGAAGGCACCTTCCAAACCCTCGACAATGGCATCACCCCGGCCTTCCGTCTCCGCGATGGCTTCCCCCAAAACTTCCCCAAAGAGCCGCGGATCGATCCCACCCTGCTCAACAACCAGGCGGCTTCCTTCCTTGAGCAATCCGCCGGTGCCTTGCCCCGCTCCCAAACGTGGAGCTTTGGCTTCCAGCACGATCTCGGCCGGGATCTGGTCATTGAGGCCAACTACACCGGCAACCGGGCCACTCGTCAGGTTGCCCCGGAGCTGTCGAACATCAATCAGGTCGACCCGCGCTATCTCCCCCTCGGCCAACTGCTCACCCGCAACATTAACTCGCCGGAGGCCCGGGCGGCCAACATTCCCATCCCCTGGACCGGCTTCAATGGCTCCGTCGCCCAGGCGCTGCGCGCCTATCCGCAGTATCTGACGTTGACCTCGCAACAGGCCAAGATCGGCGCGTCCACCTATCACGGCGGCGAGTTCAAGCTGCGCAAGCGGTTTGTGTCGGGCTTCTCCTTTGAAGCCAACTACACGTGGTCCAAGACGATCGGGCTGAACGCCCCGGGCTACCAGGGCTTCGGCGGCCTGGACAACATGCTGCAGGATCACTTCAACCTTGGGGCGGAACGGGCTCTGTTGTCCTACGACGTTCCCCACGCCTTCGTTGCCAACTACATCTACACCTTGCCCTTTGGCAAGGGCGGCGGCTGGCGAAAGGCGGTGCTCGGGGAGTGGACGCTCTCCGGCATCCACCGCTATCAAAGCGGCTATCCGATCCAGGTCTCGATGAACAATCTCCTCCCGATCTTCAACCGGGTTCTACGGCCCGATCTCGTCGCCGGAGCGAACCCCTCCTCCGGGCTTTCGAACGGCGAGTTCGATCCCGGCAAGAACAGCCGCATCACGAACGCGCAAGCGTTTGCCTCGCCGGTGGTCGGCGGCGTCTTCCGCTACGGCACGATGGGCCCGGCGCGCGGCGACCTGCGGCAGTTCCCGGTCATGCAGGAGGACCTGATCGTCACCAAGCGGTTTGCCCTCCGGGAGACCTTCCGCTTCGAGATCCAAGCGCAGATGTTCAACGCTCTGAATCGGCACCGGTTCGTCAACTTCGAGCCGAACTTTTCGAGCCCGAACTTCGGGGCCACGAGGGGCACGAACCTGCCGCGATTCATCCAACTTGGAGCAAAAGTAACGTTCTAGGCGAGGCGCGGCTAAAATGGGCATCAGCCCATGGACCGTCGAATCATCGCGAACGAAGAGTGGCTCTGGGGCTGGGATCCGACGCCGGGGATCGTCTCCGTCTGGGCCGAAGCAAACGGTCGCGCCGTCGTTTGGCGGCGCGATCCGCAGACCGGTGTGCTGGTTCGAGAGCAAGCTCGCTTCCGGCCCTGGCTCGTGCTCGACCGGATCGATGATCTGCCCGGCCTCGCTCATCGGGAACTCGATGGCCCCGGCGCTCTGCGGTACTTCCTCTCGGCAGAGGACGGCACCGCCCTCGCTTCGGCCATCTGCCGCGCCCGCGGCGTCCGTCATCTGCGGGAGTTGGGCCAGGAGTCCGTCCTCTCGCTTCCTCCTGAAGAGCAGTACCTGGTCGCCACCGGTCGCACCTACTTTCGCGACCTCTCGTTTAGCCACCTGCGGCGAATGCAGTTCGACCTCGAAACCACCGGCCTCTCCCCTGAAGACAGCCGCATCTTCCTGATCGCCGTGCGCGACCCGGACGGGAACACGGAGGTTCTCGAAGGCCCCGACGAAGCGGACCTCATCCGCCGTCTCGTCGCCAAAGTGCAAGCCGTTGACCCGGATGTCATCGAGAACCATAACCTGCAAGGCTTCGACCTGCCCTTCCTCGACCATCGCGCCAGCGTCTTGCGCGTGCCCCTAGCGCTCGGGCGCATCGGGGCTCCTGGACTACGCCAACGCCCGGGCCGTCGACGCGTCCGCTACGTCGTCCCGGGCCGCGAGTTGATCGATACCCTGGACGCCGTCCTCCGCTACGACTTCGCCGCTCGTGACCTGCCCGGGCACGGGCTCAAAGAAGTGGCGCGCCACCTGGGCATCGCCAAAACGGACCGCGAGAACATCCCCGGCGACCGCATCTTCACGGTCTACCAAACCGATCCCGACCGCGTCCGGCGGTATGCAGCGTCCGACGTCGAAGAGGTCGCCGAGTTGGCCCGGATGATGGGCGGTGCCGCGTTCGCTTTAGCCACGATGGCTCCCCGGCGCTACGAACGGCTCGCCGATGCCGGGGCCGCCACCGGGGTGATCGACCCGCTTCTCGTGCGGGCCTACCTCCGCTCCGGCATGGCTTTGCCCTCGCATCGGTCCGGCGATGGCACCGCCCATACCGGTGCCGCGCTGCATCTATTCGCCAGCGGCGTGGCGCGCCGCATCGTGAAGGCGGACGTGGCGAGCCTCTATCCATCGCTGATGCGGGCGTACCGCATCGGCCCGGAGCGGGACCATCTGGGCGTCCTGCTGGCCATCGTCGATCAACTCGTAGAGCGCCGTTTGGCGGCCAAGGCGGCGGCCCGCGCGGCCCCGCCCGGCTCGTCCGCACAACACACGCACGAGGCGCTGTCGGCGGCCATGAAGCTCGTCGTCAACTCGGCCTACGGCTACCTCGCCGCCGGCGATGGCCTCACCCGATTCGCCGACGTGCACGCCGCCAACGAAGTCACCCGCCGCGGCCGCGAGACCCTCGGCCTGATGTGCTCCGAACTCGCCGCCCGCGGCGTTACGCTACTCGAAGCCGATACCGACGGTGTCTACTTCTCCGTCCCCGAGTCCTGGACGGAAGTCGACGAACGCCGCGTCGTCAGCGAAGTCAACGCGCTGCTGCCGCCGCTCGTGCAGTTGGAATTCGACGGCCGCTATGCCGCCATGCTCTCCCACGAGCCGAAGAACTACGCCCTTCTGACTTATGACGGCAAGTTGCTCCTGCGGGGCGTGGCCTTTCGTTCCAGCCGCGCCGAACCCTTCGGCGAAGCGTTCCTAAAGGTATCCATCGCGCGGCTCCTCGTAGGCGATGTGGCCGGGGTCCGCGAGGCCTACCTCACCACCGTGGACTCCCTCCGGCGGCGCGAGTTGACCACCTACGCCGTCTCTTCCCGCGTGCGGCTGACGAAGACGCCCGAGCGCTATCTGGAGACCCGCGTCAGCCGACGGGAACTCGCCTACGAAGCCATGTTGGCCAGCGGCCGGACGGCGTGGAGCATCGGGGACAAAGTCCGGGTGTACCGCGTGAACGGCGGGTCCGCGGGTGTCGTCGAGGATGGGCTTGATCCCCGGGACTATGACGGTGAGCACTACGCCCGGCTCCTCCGAGAGACCTTCGCCGCCCGGTTGGCCAGGGCGTTCGAGCCGGACGACTTCGCCGCCGTCTTCGCTGATCCAGGGCAGATGTCGTTGTTCGGCCGGTCGATTGCCTCCATCAGCACCGTGTTGACGCAGCACGACACCTGACCCGCGCTGGCACAGTTCGGCAAGAACCGGCCCTTTGTTTGCATCGCCACCCGAACGGCCATCCACATGCTCCGTCAGTCGCTATGCGATTCGCCTTACTTCTCTTGTTTCTCAGTCTGCCCGTCTTGGCTCAGTCCGGCAAGCCGTTTTCCATCTCTGTCGGTGCCAAGATCGGAGCGCCTTTGAACGACCCCAAGCAGACCACGGTCACCCAAGGCCGGTGGACCGGAGGCCCTTCTGTCGAACTGCGACTCCCCGCCCGCTTTGCCCTGGAATTCAATGCCTTGTACCGCACCAGTCGGACTGACGATGTCTACTCTTTCCAATTCTCTCCGGGGTCCAACTCGTACCTCGCCAACACCTATCAAAGGGCAGGGATCTGGGATTTTCCGTTGCTCCTGAAGTACCGCTTCAACGTAGGTCCGCTGCGACCTTTCGTGAGCGCGGGTTACTCGTGGTCTCGCTCCTCGTCGGAGTCAATAGCCGTTTATCGTTGCACTGGCCCCCAGGGCTCCTGCCTACCGTCAGGCGAAGGGTTCTTTGATCCTCGCAATAGCAGAGTCGAGTCGTCGAGATTCCAGAAAGGAAGCCCGGTGGTCGGCGGCGGTCTCGAATTCAAAACTCGCTACCTCACTATCGCCCCGGAAGTCCGCTTCGATCGCCCCCGCAACGAATACCCCATCTCCAACCGGTTCACCGCTCTCGTCGGTTTCACCTAGGGGAGGAAGAAGTAGGCCGCCGCAATGCCAAACCCGGAGCCTCGGCCACCGCCGCAAACCAAGCCCGCAACTCACCCAGCTCACTCCGGGTCAGTTGGGAGATCCCCATGTGAGCGAACATCGGCGACGCCCGGAAGCCCGGCCCTTCTTGTGCCAGGGGCTGCAAGATATCGAACGCCGCCCCACGAGTACCGCCCTGGTCCAGCACCGCCACAATCTCACCGGCCACTCGACGTTGCTCCGCCATCGAATCGGTAATCTCGGCAAATCGCCCCGCTTCGTCCGGGCCTACGCAGAGCCCATCTTCCAGAAAGGCGTAGTCCAAATGCAGCGTCACCGCCTCCGCGTCTTCCCGCTGGCGGTCGCGCCCCCGCATCCCTCCCCCCACCCAGCAATAGCCTCCGACCGGTGGCGGCACCCGCAACACATCCGTGTTGTCTCCAAACATGCCTTCTTCCGTAATCAGCCGCTTCGACCCCGCCAGAAGAAAGCTCGCTTGATCTGCCACCACTTTCGCTCGCCCGCTCAGCACGTCCATCTGCATGCTGGAACCGAAGTTCTCGTGCCGCGAAGTCTGCGTTCGGCCCTCCCTGGTCGTATAGCGCCAAACGTAACCCAAGGCCACCACCGCTTGTCCGCTGTCATTGACCAACACGGCGGACCGGCTCAGATCCGCCCCTTCCCTAATTGAAGTTGCCCACTTCACAAAGCCCTCGTGCCCGGGCGTCAACAGCCGCAACCCAAACTCCGCCAGATCGAAGAATGCAACCGAAGCCATGGTAGTACCTCCCTATCTTCAGCCTACCGCCCTTCCAGCGCGGGATAATCGAAGCGGAGCCTTGGAATCATGCCCTCTGTCATCGTGAGCTGGGAAGGAACTTGCGCGAAACCCGCCGTCCAGCGGGATCTCACGCAACGCCTTGTGCCCATCGCCGACCACTTTGACCGCTTCGTGGATCCGCCCTACTCACTCACCACCTTTCGCAATTGGACCCCTTCCCGCCCGTGCTATCTCGCCGCTTCCTCCGCTCCCGCTGTGGAGCTGCGCAGCGCCTTTTCCCGGTCTCCGCAGCCGCGCCTGGAGCTCGGTGAGCCGCTCACACAACCCCGGCTCAACGGCCTTCAGTTCAAGCTCGCTGGCCCCGGCTTTTTCTACCCGGGCGAAGACCTCGTCAGCTTCGTGTTCTTATCCGCCGAAGGCATACCGGACGGACGTCTGGTCCAAGTCCGTAAGGAACGAGACCGAGTGCTTCTCGTCCGTCCCGAGGTGCATCTCCGATACTCGCTGGAGACCTGGTTCGACTACCTGCTCGCCGGGATTAAGCACTTCTATATACCCGATCTCACCTATTGGAGATACGGCACCAACCCCGGATTCGACCGATGGAAAGACGTCGCCCGAACCCCGCCCCAAGCCGACGCGTTCTGGCGGAAGGTGGCCGCGGGTCTGGGGAAGGTATCATCATCTTACTGAGGTCTTACCCATGGAAACCACCAAGCTCTCCACCAAAGGCCAAATCGCACTGCCCAAGGAACTCCGCTCCGCCCGGGGGTGGGTTCCGGGTACGGAGTTCACCGTCGAAGGCACGCCCGAAGGCGTCTTACTACGTCCGGTTGATCAGGCAAAAAAGTACTCTATCAGCGACCTCGCTGGCATTCTCAAGCGGCCTGGGAGGGCTCCCTTGACGGACAAGCAGATTAAGGCGGCAATGGATCGTGAAGTGAAGCGCAAGTATGACAGCCGTCGATACTAATCTCCTCGTTCGCTTCCTCGTTGCCGACGACCAAGACCAATTCGTAGCGGTTCAAGCGGCCCTTGCCGTCGGCCCTGTCTGGATCGCCGAGACCGTTCTTCTCGACACTGCCTGGCACCTCCGCAAAGATCACGGTTTTGACGAGGCAATGGTTTGTGACGCTTTCAAGAAGCTTCTTGACACCACGAACATCGTAGTAGAAGACTCAAACGCCGTGCGTGACGCTCTCGACTTGGTTTCCCAGGGCCTCCAGATCGCCGACGCCATGCACCTCACGAGCCGCCCCCCCGGCGCGACCTTCCTCTCCTTCGATAAAGCCCTGGTTCGCCGAGCCCAACGAGCGGGGGTGCCGTTGGTCGCCCATCCTCCGAAACCCCACTAACCCTACTCCGGCTTGTGCATCTTCCTCGTCCGTGCCGCCTCCCGCGCTGCCTCCGGCAAGCTCGTATTGAAGCTTGCCCCATACCCGTCCGTCTGGCGATAAACATACCCCTGCCAAGGGTCCTGGCCCGCCGCGCGCGGGTCCCCCGTCTCCTCCAAATACGTCCCCACTTCGTAGAGCTCCTCCGCCGGACGCTTGGCCAAACACCACGCCACCTGCTTCGGAAACCGCGCCGCCGCCGTCGGGCCGATCAGCACCTCCTTCGTCGGGGCGGCGTCGATATCCCCGTGTGGCGTCTTGTTCGAAGATAAGAACTCGCCCCCCGTCGGCCACCGATCGGGCGCGTAGTTCTTGATATAGAGGAACTCCGCCGTCCGCATGGAACGCATCGGATAGCCCGCCCCGTCCGGCCGGCACATCGTATGCCGCTCCATGCCGCTGAACACCGCCTTCCGCGGCTCCCAACTCGCCTCGCCCAGCAGCAACGGCAGCAAACTCTTCCCCGCCATCCCCGCCGGCTGCGGTACTCCCGCCGCCGCCAAAAAGGTCGGCGCAAAATCCGTGTGGCTGACCAGATCCTCCACCACCCTTCCCCGCTGCAACTTCGCCCCCCAGCGCACCGCCAGCGGCATATGCATGCCCCAGTCGTACAGGCTCACCTTGGCATGGGGAAACGGCATCCCGTTGTCGCTCGTCACCACGATGAGCGTATTCTCCAGCTCCCCCGCCTCCTCCAGGATCCGCAGCGTCTTGGCCAACTGCGCGTCGTACCACTCGATCTCCAGATAGTAGTCGAGCAGGTCCGACCGCACCTCCGGGGTGTCCGGCAAGAATTCCGGCACCTGCGCCTCTTCCAGCTTCTTGCCGAGCCGCAGCCCGCTCCCTTCGTCGTAGACCCGATGCGGTTCCTTCGACCCCAGCCAGAAGCAGAACGGCTGGCCCTTCGAGCGTTCCGCCAGAAACTGTCGAAAGTTCTCCGAGTAGTCGCTCGGCTCAATCCCGGGCCGCACCGCCTCCGCGTGGCGCTTGCTGTTGTACTCTTTCCCACAAGGGTTCCGCGTCCCGCCCAACGCCTTCCAATTCCCGGGTGCCCAACCCTTCCCCGTGTAGCCCGTCGCGTACCCCGCATCCTCCAGCAAATGCGGATACAGCGGAATGGTCGGCGGCATCGCCCCATACAACACCCCCGCTTCCCCCTGCTGCCAGGCGTGCCGACCCATCAACACCGCGCTGCGGGCCGGGGTGCAGGAAGGGCTGGCCGAGAACGAGTTCTTGAACAACAACCCTTCCCGCGCGATCCGGTCGAACGCGGGCGTGGCGACGTGCTTGGCCCCGTAGGCTCCCGCGTCGCGCCAGGACTGGTCATCCGAAATCACGAGCAAGATGTTCGGCCGCGGCTCCGCCTGCCGCCCGCATCCCGCCATCATCGCTATTCCTGCCAACAGTTCCCGTCGCCGCATGGCTCATAGCCTTTCACATTTCGGGCAGTCCCGGCTACCGCAGGCAAGCCAACGTATGGGTGTTCCGGAAACAAACCAACCCGTTCCCAATAGCGGGGAACGCCCGTACCTTGCCATCAAGCACTTTGAAGTTACTCAGGACGTCCACTTTCTCCGGGTCCGGTTTGATCTTGAAAATCTCACCGTCGTCCCGAATCATCATCAGATGATCCTGCAGCAGCGTCACCGATCCCCCCTTCTGACTGGCCAGCATCTTCCACAAAACCTTGCCCGTCTTCATCTCCACCGCGCGCAGCTGCTGCCCCGTTTGCGTCGGTCCATGCAGCCCGTACAGAACGCCGTTGAGCAGCACGGGCGTCGCATAATGGGCCGAAATCGCGTCGTCGCCGGACCATAGCTCCTTCGGCGGCATGGTAGAAAAGTCCAACACAATCGCCCCCACCGCATAGTTGGAACTCACAAACAGCAGGTTGCCGTCGACCAGCGGCGTCGCCACGTTGGCGGAAGCTTGCGGCCTGGCGCGCCAACGCTTTTCGAACAGGACCCGACCCGTGTCTGGATTCGTCACGAGGATCCCCTCCCGGGTAAAGAACACGATGCCAAACGAAGCCGCCGTCGGTGAGGAGTAACTCGCCTCCTGGTTCGACGCCTTCCAGAGCAGCGCCCCGGTCGCCGGATCGAAAGCCCCGACCCCCGCCTTCTTCGAGCCGATGTTCAGATACAGCTTGCCCCCGTGTACCAGCGGCGAACAGCCCGCGCCGAACCAACCTTTCGGCACGTCGTACTGCTTGTTGACGTCCACCCGCCATATCTTGGCTCCGGTGTTGAGGTCGAGCCCGTGCAGCACCCCCTCGGCACCAAACGTGAAGACTCGTCCGCCGGCCACCGTCGGGGCGGACCGCGGCCCGTTGTCGAACCCAAAATCGTCCCGATAGGACGTCGGATACTCGAACGTCCAAACGGTCTTGCCGGTGGCGGCTTCGAACGCTTCGACGATCTCCTTGTTCCCCTTTCGGTGAAACAGAATCACCTTACCGCCGACGATCACCGGCGGCGCGAGGCCGGCGCCCACCTCCTTTTCCCAGGCCATCCGGCTCGGCCACGCGACATCGGAATCGGTATAGACGCCGTTACGATGCGGGCCCAGCAGTTGCGGCCAATCGTGGAAGAAGAGAAGGGGAAGCAGCAAACGAAACAAGGTTGACTCCGTTATTAGGTTATACCCGTCCTCTGCCGCGAGGGCCGCAACCCCCATCCCATCGCACCGAAAGTCCCACCTCCGTTATCATCGGACGGATGCGGCTCCACTTAACCATGATCTTCGTCAAGGATCTTCCTCGCATGGCAGCGTTCTATCGCCAAGCCCTCGGCGAAGTCCCCGTCACAACCGAGGAAACCTATGTTGAGTTTTCTAACCTGGCCCTGCACGCCATCCCGCCCCATATCGCCGGCCAGTTCGAAATCACGTCCCCGCCTGAGCCGCGCGAAGATACGCCCATCAAGCTGATCTTCTCCGTGCCCGACGTCCCCGCCGCCTGCCAGCGCCTCACCGCCCTCGGAGCCGTCATCATCCCCCGCCCCTGGGGCGGCTTCGATGCTTTGGACCCCGAAGGCAACGTCTTCGGACTCCGCTAACGGCTGGTCCGAATATACTCCTCGACCACAGATTCCATCACCTCAAGCGGTGCCGAGCCGGCGCGGAGCAGGGCGTTGTGGAACTCCTTGATCGAAAACTTATCGCCTAGCTCGCGCTTGGCCTTGGAGCGCAGTTCCATGATCTTCAATTGCCCGATCATGTACGCGCAAGCCTGCCCCGGCGCGGCAACGTAGCGTTCCACCTCGCTCACCGGAATGCCATAGTCGATCGCCTGCTGCCGGGTCCAGCCTTTGGTATGCAACCCCGTGTCCACCACCAACCGCTTAGCCCGAAACAACTGCGACGCGAAGGCCCCCAACTTACTCGGCAGATCGTCGTCATACCAGCCGCTTTCAATCGCAAGCACCTCGGTGTACAGCGCCCAACCTTCGACATAGGCGGTCAGCCCCTCGCGCAGCACCCCGGCGGACCGGAAGCGCGGCAGCCCCTGATCTTCCTGCTGCAGCGCCAGTTGAAAATGGTGCCCCGGAACCCCCTCGTGGTTCGCCAGGCTGCGCATACGCAGCTTGGAAAACTTAGGCCCCACTAACGGGACGTTGAAGGTGCCCGGCCGGGTGCCGTCAATGGCGGGCGTCAGATAGTTGGCGGCCGCGTTGCGCTCCTGATACTCGGGGATCCGCCGAACCTGGATGGGCGCCTTCGGACGGATATCGAACAGGGTATCGGCCCGCTTCTCGGCGTCGCGGATCATGGCGGCATAATCAGCCAGAATCGTCTCGCGGATGTTCTCGCGTTCCGGGTAGCTGTTGTCCGCTTCGGCCTTGGCGAACCGCTCCTGAAACGAGCCCTGCGTATAACCCATCTGGCGCAGCACTTGGTCCATCTGCCCCTCTAGCCGCGTGACTTGCTCCAAGCCGGTCCGATGAATCTGATCCGCCGTCAGCGCGGTGGTCGTGTTCGTCCGCAACCGCCAGGCGTAAACGTCCAGGCCGCCGGGAACGTTTGAGATGCCGGCGGCATCGGTGGCGGTGCGTAACTGTTCCTGCAGCAGCGCGATGGCGCGACGAAACGCCGGGTTCACCTGCTCAGCGACGAGCTTGGTGGCCGCGGCGCGGTAGCGTTCTCGGTCCTGTGTGGCGATCGTCGCCACTTTCCCCAGCCGCTCGTCGTAGGCGGTGACCAGCACGGCCTTGGAGGGCTCAGCGCCGAGGAGACGTTCGATTTGGCCAATGGTCGCCGTCAGGATGAAGCGTGGCGGCACGACGCCTTTGGCGGCGCGGCGGCGGGCTTCAGCGATCATCGCGTCGAGTCGCGGAGCGGCCTGCGCCAGGCGCTGCAGATAGGTGTCAATGTCGCGGGCGGAGCGGGCCGGGTGGACATCGGCGAAGACCCGGACGAGCTGGCCCGGTTGGCCCGCGATTCCTTGGTTGAAGATGTAGCTCGAATCTTCAAATCGTTCCCCCCGGACGATGGAATCCAGCTGCCAGTCGAGTACCCGGGCGGAGACTCGCTGCGACGGCGTCATTTGCTTCTGGTCGAAGCGGCGGAGTTCAGCGAGGCTGCGGCGGGCCAATTCCGTCCGCTGGCGACGGGCTGCGGCGGAGAACTCACTCAGCTGGCCGTCCAGCCGGTCCTGCTCCGGGCCCGTTAGATACTGCGTGCGGGTAGCTAACTCCGGTTCCGCCCTAACCCATTCCTTGGTGAACCGATCGAAAAACTCGGTCAAGTTGGCATCGGCCGCCGGGAGCACCGACATCGAACCGAAAAGAAGGGAGAAAACCACCAGGGAACGCAGCATCTCTTCAGCATAGACGGTCGAGTTCATAACCGTGAAACACCGCTCTGTTAACTGTAGGAAATGTGCTCTCTGCTTGCCGCCGCGCTTCTGTTCGCCAACATTGGAGACCTCCCGCTCGATAGTGGGAAGGTGCTCAACGACGTCAAAATGGGCTACCGAACCTATGGAAAGTTGAACGCGGACAAGTCCAACGTCATCTTGATTCCCGCCTGGTTCAACGGGCGCACCTCGGACCTCGAAGCGTTCATCGGCGCCGGTAACCTCTTCGATGACACGAAATGGTACATCGTCACCATGGACTCGCTCAGCAATGGCGTCTCCACCTCGTCTTCGAACAGCGCAACCCAAAAGGGCAAACTCTTCCCGGCCATCACAATTGGGGACATGGTCAGAGCGCAGTACGTGCTGGTGACCGAGAAACTAAGCCTGCCCCAGGCGCACGCCGTAATCGGGATCTCCATGGGCGGCATGCAGGCGTTCGAATGGATGTACGCCTACCCCAACTTCATGAAGCAGGCGATTCCGATTGTCGGCACGCCGCGGATGTCGGCGAAAGATGCCCAGCTCTGGGCGTCCATGGTGAACCAACTGCCGATCGGCAAGCCTAGAGATCCCGCCAGCGCCGAGGGGCAGATGCGCACCGTCATGAACTTCGACCCCGCGCAAATTCTGAAGTGGATCAAGCCCACCGACGTCCTGCGCCAGTTCGATGCGGTCACCCGGCACGATATCGGCCGCCGCAAAGCAATCTCTGTCGAAACCGCCGCGAAAGACGTCAAGGCCAAGGTGCTCGTCGTGATTGCATCGGCGGACCAAGTCGTTTCTCCGGCCGCTCCCAGGGCCTTTGCGGAGCTCCTCAAGGCCCAGCTGATCGACTTACAAGGCAGTTGCGGCCACAACGCGTTCCGCTGTGAGAAGGAGACCCTGGCGCCGCAAATCGCCGCGTTTCTCGATGGCAAGTGAAGCCGCCTACTGCGGCCACCCGCCTGCCAGCGCCTTATACAACGCCACCGTATCGACCAGGTACAAAGTCCGTGCCGCCGACGTTTGATACTCGGCGTCCAGCGCGGCCCGCTCCGCATCCAGCACCGTCAGGAAGTCGTTCAACCCCGCCTTCTGCAGGTCCGCTGCTAACTCGAGCGACCGCCGCGCGGAAGCTAACGCCGCCGCTAATTTACCCTCCCGCTCCCGCTGCCGCCGGGCCGCCGAGAGCGCGTTGGCCGACTCTTCGAAAGCCGATAAGATCTCCTTTCGATACGCCAGCCGCTCCTGCTCCACCCGCGCATCATTAGCCGCAATGTTAGCCGCAATCCGCCCGCCGTTAAACAGTGGAAGCTGCACCTGCGGCCCTAAGCTGAAGAAGTTCCCGCCACCAAAAGATAACGTCGATAGCGACGTTCCCTGCCTCCCCAGCAAACCGTTCAAAGTGATCTTCGGGTATCGATCCGTCCGCGCCTGCTTCAGCCTCGAAAGCGCCGCCGTCAGCCGGGCCTCCGCCTCGCGCACGTCCGGACGCCGCTGCAGTAACTCCCCCGGAAACGTTCCCTCCACGCTCGGAGCCGTCAAACTCTGGCGCTCGCTCGGACGATACGCCTGATCGTCGACCAACACCGCCAGCCG
Source organism: Acidobacteriota bacterium (assembly GCA_026394015.1). GTDB lineage: Bacteria > Acidobacteriota > Terriglobia > Bryobacterales > Bryobacteraceae. Next base: position 6,963 of record JAPKZA010000236.1, on the reverse strand, counting down.
ATGCAGATGCGCCTCGCGGTCCGCCTCCAGCGGGGGAACCGTCGCTTCGGTCGTCGAAAGCAACGTCTGCTGCCGTTCCACGTCTAACTGTGACGCCAACCCCGCTCGCGTCCTGTCTTCCGTCAGCGCCAGTAAGTCCCGCTGGGCCGTCAAGTTACGCCGCGTAATCGCCAGCCGGTCTTCCACCCCTCGCAGCTCGACATAGTAACGGGCCGCCTCCGCCGCCAGGGTGATCGCCAAATCTTCCCGGTTTTGCTCCCGCGCCGAAACGTCCGCCAACGCCGCCGCGCGCCCTGCCCGGTTGGCTCCAAACAGGTCCAACTCCCACTTCATATCCATCCCGCCCTGCAAAATCCCCGTCTCAAACGGAGAAACGAAGCTCCCTCCCGCGTTCCCGCCCTGGGGGATCCGCGCAATCCCTTGCGCAAATCCGCCGCGCAAAGTCTGCGCCGAGGTGGTTGCGTTCACAGACGGTAACAACTTACTCCGCGCCTCTCCACTTACCGCCCTTGCTTCCGCAATCCGCTGCGCGGCGGTCTGTAAGTCGATGTTCTTCGCGATCACTTTCTCCACCAGCGCATTCAGTTCCGGATCACCATAGGCAGTCCACCAGGTGGACGCCGCCAATAGCAGTGTGGCGCTGAGCATGTTAGCGAGCCCCCTCTTTCGCGCGAATCGAAAGATCCATCTGCTGGCCCGGGTATAACTCGGTCGCCTTCGGCAGCGCGTAGATCACCTGCAGCACCCGGGTATCCACCCGCTCGGTCGATTCCCCCGTTAGATTCTTCTTCGGAATCACAAACGGCTCCACCCGCACAAACGTCAACGGATACTTCACCTTCGCATTCCCTCGCACCGAAGCCGACGCCGCCGAACCCGGCGCAAATCGCCACGCGTCCTTTTCATCAATATCAGCTCGAATGTGCAACTGGTCCACCTGCCCCAACAGCATCAGCGGCTGCGCCAATCCCCCCGCCGGGGCATACTCGCCCGGTCGAACCTTGCATTGCAAAATCTTCCCCGCCATCGGGGCTGTCACCAGCAGCCGCCCTAGGTCCGTCTGCGTCCGCGCCACTTGCGCCTCGGCCTGCCGCAGCTCCGCCCGCGCCACCTCCAAATCCGGCTTCCACGTCCCGGCCAGCAGCAGCCGCATGCTCGATTCCGCCTGCCGCACCCGCGCCGCGGCCGACTCCGCCGCCCGCCGACGCCGCAGCAGATCCTCCTGTCGAATCGCCCTCGGGTCCTTCACCGACTCCATCGCTCGCAGTTGCACATTCGCGTCTTCCAGCACGGCCTTCGCCTCGTCAATCCGGCTCTGCGCCGGTGGAATTTCTTCCGGCCGCGGCGACGCCTCCAGCTTGGCCAGCTTCGATTGCGCCAGCGCCACCGCCGATTGCCGCAGCGCCAGTTCAGCCCGCAGGTCGCGGTCGTCCAGCGAAAACAGCAGTTGACCCGCCTGCACGGTATCCCCCGCCTTCACCGCCACCCGCGTCACCAACCCCGGCACCGGCAGGCTCACCCCGATGTTCTCGCTCGCCGCCTCCACCAGCCCCACCGCACCCACCTGATTCTCAAACGCCGCCACCGGCGGGGGACTCGTCGGCTCCGCCCGCACAATCCGCGGCGTCGCCTGGTTCGTTGAATAAATCGCGAAAATAAGAGCAAATAGAGCCAAAACGGGCATTCCAAATCGCACGAGCATTAGTGCACTCCTCCTGTTGAGCTTTCCACCCTCTCCACCAGACCATCGTTCATATGAGCGATCCGGTCGGCAAAAGGGAATATCCGGTTGTCATGGGTAACGACCAGCACTGCCCGCTCCGGACGCACCGCGATCTTCCGCAGCAGTTCCATCACGTAGTGGCCCGTCTCGGCGTCCAGCGCCGACGTTGGCTCGTCGCAAACAATCAATTTCGGTTCGTGAATCAGTGCCCGGGCGAAGGCCACCCGCTGCTGCTGGCCGCCGGAAAGCGTATTCGGCAGCGCCTTCGCCCGATGGCCCAGCCCCAGTTCGGCCAATAGCGCCGCGCCTTTTTCCACCGCCGCCTTCCGCTTCCAACCCGCCGCCAATAACGGCACCGCGGCGTTCTCCGCCGCCGTCAACGCCGGCAGCAAGTTGAACTGTTGGAAAACGAAGCCCAGGTTCCTGCGCCGAAACTCCACCGCCCGCGCCCCCTTCACCTCCGCCATCTCCGTCCCCAACACCGAAAGCGAGCCGGCCGACGGGTTCAACAACCCGGCAATCACGCTCAAAAGCGTCGTCTTGCCGCACCCCGATGGCCCCACCAAAAACGTCATCTCGCCCACCGGGACCTCAAAATCCACCCCGCGAAGCACCTTCACGGCATCTTCCCCCGCGCCAAACGTCTTGACTACCTGACGGCAAACTACCGCTGATTGCGACATCATTAACCTCGAAACACCACGGCCGGTTCCAACACAATCACCCGCCGAACGCTAATCGCGCTCGCCAAAAAAACGATCAAGATCACCGCCGCCGCCGTCCCCACCATGATCTCCGGCAGCATCCGAAAGCCTCGCAAATCCAGTTGATCCGCCGTGGCCGCAAAGAAGGTCGCCGTCATCGCGATCCCCAACCCGTATCCCACCGCCCCCACAATCATCGCCTGCATCAAAATCATCCGCACAATCCGCCAATCACTCACCCCAATCGCCTTCAACGCCCCAAACTGCTTCAAGTTCTCCACCGTGAACAGATAAAACGTCTGCCCCGCCACCACCGTCCCCACCACCAGCGCAATCACCACCGTGATCCCGAAATTGATCGGAATGCCCGTGTTTTTGATGTAGTACCAAATCGTCTCCCATCCAAACGCCTCCCCGGTCACCGCTTTCAACCCCGTCCCCGCCGCAATCCGCTTCGTCACCTCTTCATCGCTGAAGCCCTTGGCCGACCGCGCCAGCACAAACGAAAGCTGGTTCCTCTCCCGCCCCACTAACTGCACCGACTGCGTGTACTTCGTATAAACCACCGGCAAGTTCACAAACGGCGCCGACGAGTTCACGTTCGCCACGATCTTCAACGTCCGGTCGTTCAAATCCAACGTCCGCCCCACCGCATACGGCTCCCCCGGAAAGAAGAACCGATATCCCGTCTCGTCCACCGCAATCGTCTCCGGGTCCCGCAGCGCCTTCGCATCACCCATCCGAATGCTCCGCGGCAAACCCACTAGCGACGAATCGTCCAACCCCATCAGAATCACCCCCCGGAACTTCCCATCCGCCCCCTTCGCCCGCGACGTCCCCTTGAACAATGGCACCGCCCACTCCACCCCCTCCACCCCACGAATCCGGAAAAGATCCTGATCCGTCAGCGCCTTCACCTCATCCACGTATTGGGTCTTCGCGTCCATCACCCAAATCGAAGCGTCATGCACGTCGTTGATCTGCGAAGCGGTCCGGTTCATCAGGCCGCAAAAAATCGACACCTGATGGGACATCAGAAACGTCGAGAAAGCGATCGCGAAAATCAGGCCCAGGTACTTGGCCTTGTCGCCGGTTAGCATTTGCCACGCAATATAGTTCACGCTTCGAACTATAATCGAAAGGTTGAACAACGTTCAATAGAAAAATAGTTAAGAGTTTCTAATGCCGGCCAGCAGGATGTCCACCTGTCGTTCGATCAACCGGGATTGCTCAATCCACGGGAAGCTGGAAATGCTAATCTGCGCCGAAACCAACCCATGAATCGATACGAACAACGACTGTGCCAACTCGTCCGGATCCTGGATCGCGGGCCGGATCTCGCCTGCCGCAATCGCTTCCGTGGCCAGCGCCAGTAGACAGGCAAACGTCGGGTGACCGTCTTTGCGAAACGCGCCCAGGATCCGCTCGTCGCCGCCCCAGCTTTCGGTGTTCATAAACAAAAGCGCGTAATGATGCGGATTCTCGAGCCCAAACCCAATGTAGGCGTGCAGGCTCCGCCGCAAGCGGTCATGGATTGGCGAGCGGTCTTCCCGAATGGCGGTCAGCCTCGCGCGGAGGATCACAAACGTCTCGCTGACCAGTTCGGCCACGATGGCCTGCTTGTCGGCGAAGTAGTGGTAAAGAATTCCCGTCGAGCAACCGGCCTTTTCCGCGATTCCCCGGATCGAGGTCGCCTGAAACCCGTCTCGAATAAACAGCGGACGAGCGGCATCTAGGATCTCCCGGCGAAGGGACTCCCGATAAGCTTCACGATGTCGTCGAATTGTCATTGAACCGTGTTCAATATAACAGAACGCCGTGCCTTAAGGACAGCTCAGGTTCGGCCGATACACCTGATGCAGCCTGCTCCCCGACGATCCACCCTGCATCGTCCCCCCGCCCGGCAGGTAAATCAACCCATCCTGAAAGTGCAACCCTGTCACCCCGTGTACCGGTTGCGGCATGTTCGGCAAGCTCGTCCACCGGTCCGCCCTCGGGTTGTAAACGTCATGGTCCGGATGAACCCCGGTCGCAAACTCTCCCCCGAAGAAATGCATGCAGCCGTTCGCCGAAACCCCGTTCAGCCCGCCCCGCGCCTTCGGCATCGCCGCGCCCTTCGTCCACAGCCCCGGCTTCGGGTCAAAAATCTCCACCGCATCCGCCCCCAAACTCGTGAATCCTCCGTCAAACCGCCCCCCCACCACATAGAGCTTCCCCTCGTGCCCCAACGCCATCAAATGGTTCCGCTGCGTCGGCAGGTTCGGCAATGTCGTCCATTCATCTCTTGCCGGATCATAAACGGCAAAGTCCGCCCCCCGCGGCGGCCGCCCCCCCGCCACGTAGATCTTCCCGTCGATCACGGCCGCCGCCCCCGCGCTCCGTGCCGTCGGCATAGGGGCCCGGGTTCGCCAGGTATTCGTCGCCGGGTCATACTCGTACACCGTATTCACATACGCCGTATTTGTATCGGTCTGCCCGCCAATCGCGTAGACCTTTCCGTTGAACGCCGCCGGCATCAAATGATTCAAGGCCACCGGCAACGGGGCCGCCAAGCTCCAACTGTTCGTCGCCGTGTCATAAACCTGCACGACATTAACGGAAACCCGCGTCGACGGATACCCCCCAATCACATAGATCTTCCCGTTCAGCCCCACCACCCCCATCTCCGAGTTCGCCTCCGGCAACCCCGCCCGGCCGCCCCATCCCCCGGACGCGGGAGACGTCGGCGCGATCAACGTCCGGTTCGCCGCCACCCCCTCCACCGAAATCACCAACTCCAACTGCCCCCTCTTCCCCGCCAGCTCGCGCGGCAGTGGCCCCAGGTTCAACTGGTCAAGCCCGGCAAACACGCTATGCGCCTGGGCCGCCTGCACCGGAATCGAAACGCCCCCGGCCGAGGCGGTAACCCGCCCCGCTGCCGCGTTCCGAAACCCCGTCCCGAACAGCACCAGGTGCACATCCTGTGTCTCGTCCCCCACGTCCAACGCCGTCGGCTCCCACCGCGCCGAACCCGTGAAGCGCTCGAACAAATCCACCTGCCGCTGGCCTCCGAAACGCCCATAAACCGCAAACCCCGCCGGGGCCCCTTCCCCGGAAGCGTTAGCCGTGAAGATCCCCGGGGCCACCTGGCCAATCCGCACGCCCGCCGTCGCCACCGTCTCCCCGCCGCGTCTTAACGCCACCGTCGCCGGCCCATCCGCCAACCCCGCCGGCAGCACGAAACTGGCCTGCCCCGCGGAAACGGCCACGGTCGCCGCCGCGTTCTCCCCCACCACAATCGAATACCCGCCCGTCTCCGTAATTGCCGACGAAAATGCCGTCGCGATCATGCCAGGCGCGAGTAAGCCTCCCCGCTCATAAGTCGCCGCCGAGACCACCGTCAAGGTCGGTGTCTGCGCCATCATCCCCCAGGCAAATAATACAATCCCGTATCGCCACATGAGCGTAGAATAACGCGACTGCCTCAGTAGTCCGGAGGACTCGCTAGCGCGACGCCAACCCGGAATAGGGTTCAAATCGGCCAAATCACGAGCTCCTGATTCTTTCTATTCCGCTTTCCAGATGGCCAGTTGTGCAAGTGGTCCTTGCACAATTGGCCATCAAGAAACTCCGCCTCTCTGGTTCCGTCCTCACACGCTCCCAATTCCGCCTCCAACTCCTGAATCGTCGGAAGCGTCCCAGTCCAGCTAGCTTTCTCGTCCTCTGAGGATCGCGGCCATTTTGCGAGGGTTTCGATGACCATGCAGAGCGGCAATCACCCGGATCGGGTTCTCTTCCGAGGCATAGACAATCGGGTAATCCCCCACCCGGACGACGCGTAGCGGCCGGTTCGGGAGATCCACACGTCGATGTCCCTGATACGGAAACGGTGTCAACGCGTGGACTCTGGCGAGTACTTCGCCAATCACTCGATCCGCAGCGGCTAAATCTTTGATGCGGATGAATTCCCAAATTTCGTCGAGGTCATGACGGGCCTCCGGATGGAAATCATAACCGGTCATGAACCCAATTGTGCCCGACGAGCCGCGGCGCTTTTCTCTCGAAAATAAGCCTCAACCTCCTCGCCAGGAATCAGCTTCACCTTTCCGCTTTTGATTTCGTCATAGCGGCTGTCCAGCGTCTGTACCGCCTCACCCAGTTCATCAACCAGGCCAGCCACAGCATCCTGCACTAACTCCCCCGCGCCGCGTCCAGTCAGAGAAGCCAAGTCGTTCAGTCTTCTCTCCAACTCTGGTGTGAAATGTACTTCCATGATCGATTTCCCCTCTCTACTTAACAGTATCGGATATTGGGGAGGCTGTCACGGAGTTCCAAGATCCCGCTCCGGGCAGACAAAATACCTAGAGCCCGTCCAGAAATTGCCATCATGCTTGTAGCGTTGAGCTCGGTTTCCTTTGTGTTTTCATCATAATAGCCTTAAATGACTAGAAATGGCAAAAGAGACCGCTTATAATTGGAAGTGTCCCTCGCCCTCCCCCTTCCGGCCCCCTCCCTCCTCCCCTACCAAGACGATCTCCGCCCCTTCGTTCCCACCGT
>JAPKZA010000259.1 GCA_026394015.1 Acidobacteriota bacterium | reverse complement strand
CCGACCTAGCCCGCGCCCTCTCCGCTGCCATCAACTGCCTACTCACCGAAATCCACCGAAATCCACCACGCCTCCCCCACGCTCGCCGCCAAGCTCCAGGAAACACTAGTCAGCCTCGTCCCAACCCCGAACTGCTAAACTGGTAACTACTTTGAAAATAGGTTTTGTTAGTCTCGGCTGCCCCAAGAATCTCGTCGACTCCGAAGTCATGATGGGCGATCTCGTCTCGAAAGGGCACGAACTCACCGCTCACCCCGAAGACGCCGACGTCATCGTCGTCAACACCTGCTCCTTCATCGACCCCGCCAAGCAGGAGTCCATCGACACCATCCTCGAAATGGCCCAGTTCAAGCATACCGGCCGCGCTCAACGCCTCGTCGTCGCCGGCTGCCTCGTCGAACGCCATCGCAGCGACATCCTCGCCAACCTACCCGAAGTCGATGCCGTCCTCGGCACCAACGAACTCGCCAACATCGCCGCCCTCTGCGAAGGCCTCGAACCCTCCAAAACCCCCATCGAGCCGTTCCTCTATCACGAAGGCTCCCCCCGCGTCCGTACCCCCCCCAAACACCACGCCTACATCAAAATCGCAGAAGGCTGCGACCACCCCTGCACCTTCTGCATTATCCCCCAATGCCGCGGCAACGTCCGCAGCCGCCGCTTCGAAGGCCTCATCCTCGAAGCCCGCCGCCTCTTCGACGAAGGCGTCCGCGAAATCAACCTCATCGGGCAAGACGTCACGAGCTACGGCGAAGATCTCGGCCTCAAAAACGGCCTCGCCACCCTCCTCGCCCGCCTCGCCGAAATCGAAACACCTCATGAAAAATGGGTTCGTTTTCTCTACGCCTATCCCAACCGCGTCACACCCATCCTCCTCGAAACCATCGCCGCTCACCAGTCGCTCGTTAAGTACATCGACATCCCCCTCCAACACGCCTCCCGCAACGTCCTCAAACGCATGAAGCGCGGCCAACACGGCGACTCGTTCCTCAAGCTACTCGAAAACATGCGCTCGACGATTCCCGGTGTCGCCGTCCGAACCTCCATGATCGTCGGCTTCCCCGGCGAAACCGACGCCGATTTCGAAGAGCTCTGCCAGTTCGTCCAAACCGCCCAGTTCGACCGTCTCGGCGTCTTCTCCTACTCCGACGTCGAAACCAGCGCCAGCTATCACCTCGATCAAAAGGTCGACGCCAAGACCATCTACAACCGCAAGCGCCGCCTCATGGCCATCCAACGCAAGATCAGCAAGAAGGCGAACCAAGGCCTCATCGGCAAGGAAATGAGCGTCCTCGTCGAAGGCCCGTCCTCGGAATCGGACCTCCTCTGGCAAGCCCGCCTCTCCACGCAAGCCCCCGAAATCGACGGCGTCTGCTATATCTCCGACCCCGGCGACGGCGTCCTCGCCCCCGGCCAAATCCGCCGCCTCCGCGTCACCGAAGCCCACGACTACGACCTCGTCGGCAACCTCATCGACTTCGGAGCCCCCGTCCTCTCGGCCCATCATCACTTCCCAATCCTGGCGCCGCACTCGACTCCCAACGTTCTCCCCCATCGATAAAGAATATGAAGTGTCCCATTTGCAAGAAGCCTGTCTCCTTCGGCGAGCCCTTCATGCCCTTCTGCAGCGAACGCTGCAAGATGATCGACCTCGCCAACTGGGCCGAAGAAAAATACGTGATCTCCACGCCACTCAGCCTCCACGAACTCGCCGATCTAGATATCCCCGATGAAGAATCAAATCGCTAGTGCGCTGGCGACTTTCTTCGGCTGCGGCCGCGTCCCCAAAGCGCCCGGCACCGCCGGCGCGCTCGGCGGCCTCCTCGTTGCCTACCTCGTCCCCGTCTCGCCCTGGATTCTCACCGCCATCTTCCTCATCCCCGGTATCTGGGCCTCCACCGTCCATTCCCAAATCACAGGGAAAAAAGACCCCCAGGACGTCGTCATCGATGAAGTGCTCGGCCAGTGGATCACCCTCGCCGCCGCTGTCCACACCCGTACTTGGCAAGCCTGGCTCCTCGCCTTCGTGCTCTTCCGTCTGTTCGATATCACCAAGCCCTGGCCCATCCGCCGCGTCGAAAAACTGCCCGCCGGTTACGGCATCGTCTTCGACGATGTCCTCGCCGGAATTTACGGTGCGGTTGTGATGCGGGTGGCCGGGTGGAACAATCTGTATTAGGAGTTCTTCGCTTACCACCATGCCCCCCCGTAAAATCGTTATCCCCTCCCCGATGATCTCCCAAGTCTCCCCCGAAGCCGCCATCCCCGGCGGCGAACTCCGCATCCGCGGCAAAGGCTTCGCCAAAGACTCCCGCCCCCGCGTCATGCTCGGCGAACAATCCGCCCCCATCGTCGTCGGCTCCGATTCTCTCGTCATCGCCCGCGTGCCGGAACACGCCTCCGGCGAACTCACCATCTCTAGCGGCGCCCGCACCAGCCCCGCCTGGTTCTGCGACATCGGCATCTCCCTCGCCGAAGGCCTCCATCCCGTCTCCAGCCCCGCCGTCGATAGCTTCGGCCAAATTTTTACCACCTTCTCCGGCACCCGCGGCCAGCGCTCCCCCGTCAGCGTCTACCGCATCGATTCCGCCGAAGGCGCCAAGCCCTTCCTCAGCGACATCATGAACGCCACCGCCCTCGCCTTCGATAGCGACGGCATTCTCTACATCTCCTCCCGCAACGACGGCACCGTCTACGAAGCCTCCCCCCGCGGCGAAATGTCCATCTACGTCGAAGGCATGGGCGTCGCCACCGGACTCGCCTTCGATGAGGATGAAAACCTCTACGTCGGTGACCGCTCCGGCACCATTTTCAAAATCTCCCGCGACCGCCAAATATACGTCTTCGCGACGATCGAACCCTCCATCTCCGCCTACCACCTCGCCTTCGGCCCCGAAGGCTACCTCTACGTCACCGGCCCCACCACCTCCAGTTACGACTGCGTCCACCGCGTCTCCCGTGAAGGCGAAGTCGAAGTGTACTTCCGCGGCCTCGGCCGACCCCAAGGCCTCGCCTTTGACATCCTCGGCAACCTCTACGTCGCCGCCTCTCACGCCGGCCGCCGCGGCGTCGTCCGTATCACCCCCGATCGCGAAGCCAGCCTCTTCGTCAGCGGACCCGGCATCGTCGGCCTCGCCT
>JAPKZA010000246.1 GCA_026394015.1 Acidobacteriota bacterium | reverse complement strand
GACCACGACAACATTGGGCAAATCCCAGGCGATGCCGACCGGCACCAAATCCCGCGCCGGGTCATAGGGCAGGCGGGCATAAAGGAAGTTGTTGATCACCAAATGCCCGACGGAAGCGATGCCCATGGTGTAGCCATCCGGCGTGGCCTTCGCGGTGGCATCAATGCCGATATTCCCGCCCGCGCCGGGGCGATTTTCGATGATGAAATTCTGCCCCAGGATCGGCTGCATCAATTCACAATAAATGCGCACCAGCACATCCGTGGACCCACCCGGCGGCCAGGGCACAATCACGCGTACCGGGCGCGCCGGCCATCCGCCCTGGGCGCGGGTGATGGAAGGGGCGGCGAGCATGGCGGCGGCGCGCTGCTGCTTGAACCAATTGGGGTCTTTGCTTTCGGTTTCGAACGTTTCACGGGTGTGGGGGACGAAGGCGAGTTCGGTCATCTGAAAGGCGCTGCGGAGCGGGCCGGAGAGCGCTTCGAGCTTGCCGCCGAGGACGCGGTCTACTTCCTTGGCGAGCGAGTTGCCGTGCTGCTCGGCGAGGGCGACGGTGCCGCGGGGATTGGGGTTGGCGTCCGCGCCGGTGAGCATGAGAAACATGGCGGTGGAGTTGGGATGGGCGGCTTCGAAGGCGGCTTGGGCGAAGCCGGCGTAGTCTCCGTTCACGTTGAACAGGTCGGCGCCGAGCGTCGTGTTGTGACAGGCATAGCCGAACAGGACGCCGCGAAGTTGGCCGTTCAGACCGGAGACGCGGATGACTGGAATGTCCTGGTTCACCGGGCCGGTGGGATTGAGGCCGATTTTCACGCCGTTGGCCGTGGCTTGGCGACGGTTGATCGCGAAGGTGCCGGTGCCGTGGCCGATATCGAGGCGGGCGGGTTGGAGATCGCCAAGGGCAGCGCCGACGACATCGGCCAACTGGATGGCCAGGGCTTGGGTGTAGTCGGTGATGGCGCGGCGCTGATCGGGGGTGAGTTCGAACATCGACGTGAGGTTGCCGTGGACGACGGGGCCGCTATGCGTGTGCGAAGAGTTGAGGACGAGTTGGCTGCGGCGAAGGCGGTAGCGCTTGTCGACCTCGGCTCCGACCTGATCGGCCACGGCGCGGGGCAGGCCGATGAGGTCCGTGGTGACGATGACGGCGCGGTTGCCCTTCGCGTCTTCGATGGCCAACGCTTTGGCCCAGATCTTCTGCAGGACGCCTTCGCTGGGCTTCTTGCGGGCGGCGTAGCCAGAGAGGTAGATGGGCTGGGTGGGGGTGATGTTGATGCGGCCGAAACCGGCCTTGAAATCAGCCGCCACGAGGGGGAGGGCGAATAGGAGCAAAAGGAGTTTCATGCGCGGATGATCTCGACGGGTTGGTCAGGATGTTTGAGGCTGTTCTTGGCCACGTCGAAGAAGTAGAGAGGATCGAGTTTGGCGAGGGAGTAGATGGGAATGGGTGAAAAGTCCGGGCACTCGGGGGAGAGTTGGGCGACGATGACGGCGATGCCGACGACCACAGCCCCGGCGGCCTCGACCATCTTTTTCAGTTCGGAGAGTTTGGCACCGGTGCGGAGGATGTCATCGACGAGGAGGACTTTTTCGCCGGGATCGATATCGAAGAACTGGCGGAGGCGGAGTGGTTCATGCTCGTTTTCGCGTTCGGCCCAATAAACTTCCTTGGCGCGGAGCGCTTCGCAGATGCCATAGGCGACGGGGAGGCCGCCACCGGCGGGCGTAAAGATGGAGAGTTGGTCGATGCTGGCGCGGATTTCGGAGTTGGCACGCACCTTGCGGCTCAAGGCGACGCTCAGCATTTTGGAGTGCTGGAAGAAGCGGAAGGCGAGGGGAATCTGCAGAAACTGATCGGAGTGGTTCCCGTCGGGGTAGACGAAGTTGCCTTCGCGGAGAGCGCCGGTTTGGCGGAGGAGGGAGAGGACCTCTTCCTGAGTGGGGATAAGTTCCATGAACTAATAAGCTCCTTTACCAATGAGAACTTGCGGAATTGTGCGGAGGATGATTTTCCAATCGAGGGCCAGGGACCAGTTATCGATGTAGCTCATGTCGAGAGTCATCCATGTTTCAAAGTCTACGGTGTCGCGGCCTTCGACGGCCCAGAGGCAGGTTAGGCCGGGCCGCATGCGGAGGCGGCGGCGTTGCCAGCGCTTATACTGTTCTACCTCTTCCGGGATGGCGGGCCGAGGACCGACGATGGACATGTCGCCGATGAGGACGTTCCAAAGCTGCGGTAACTCGTCGACGGAGAACTTGCGGAGCCACTTGCCGATGGGAGTCAACCGCGGGTCGTTGCGGATTTTGAAGACGAGCGTGCGTTCGTTCCGGCTCTGCAGTTGCTGTTTCAACGCCTCGGCATTGGCGACCATCGAACGGAATTTGTAGACGCGAAAGCGGCGACCGTTGAGGCCGCAGCGGATTTGGCTAAAGATAGCGGGACCGGTGGAGGTGAGACGGATGGCCAGAGCGACCAGGGCCAGGAAGGGGGCGAGGACGACGAGGGCCAAGGCCGAGAAGAAGATATCGGTAGCGCGCTTCAGGAGCAGCCGGATTTCGTCGTGGGGGGCGCCGGAGAAGGTCAGCAGCGGCGTGGGGCCGAGGCGGTCGAGGTAGGCTTCGCTATGGACGTGGGGAAAGATATCGAGGGCGATGCGGGTGCGGACGCCCTCTTCGTCGCAGAGCAGAAACGTCTCTTCGAGGTGCGGCAGGACGGCGGCGGGCACGGCGAAAATCACTTCGTCGACGACGCGGCGCCGCAGAATACCGGGAAGCTCGCTGAGCAGATGGACCGGGTATTCCTGTTTCAATTGGATGACGGAAGCGACTGGAGTCCCGCTCGCGTCCAGGAAACCCAATAGACGCATACCAAAACTTTCGGCTTCTTCGACGAGAAGGGCGAGGCGGCGGGCGCTATCGCCGGTGCCCGCGATCATGACGTAATGCTGAGCACCGAAGCGTTGCCGGTACCAGCGCAGGAGCGGCCCGGCGTTCCACCGAAAGAGAAGCAAGCCGAAACAAGACAGGGTTCCGAAGAGGCCGAGAAAGGCGCGGCTGACATCGAGCCGGAGCAGGAATTGGGCGAGAACAACGAGCGTGAGCGCGAGAATGGTCTGCCGGAGGGTCTCCTTGGCGGCATCCCGTTTACGGGCTAGTTCCAGGCGTTCGTAGGTTCCGAACCAACCGGCGACGCCGAGGAAGGCGATGGCGGCCATGAGCAGTAACAGATACTTGACGGGCGTATCTATGTAAAAGAGTCGCCCCAATTGCCAACCGCTGCGGGTTTGGTAGGCAAGCTCGTAGGCGGACCAGACCAGGGCCGCATCGGCCAGACCAAAAAAGATCCGGAGCATTCTGTGACGCCGGGAATACACTTTGATCATCAGAGTAGCAGAGTGGGTTTGCGCCCGTTGCCTAGCAACTGCTAACCTAGTGAACGCTAATGTCTTTAAAGCCCAAGCTCCATCGCGCCGAACGGCGGCAAGTGATTATTGAAGCGGCGTCGGCGTTGTTTTCCGAGCGCGGCTTTCGCGGGGTTACGACGCGAGAACTGGCGCGGGGGGCGGGGGTTTCCGAACCGGTTCTTTATGAGCACTTCCGGACCAAGGAAGATCTGTACGCGGCGATTATTGAGTGCGCCACGCAAAAAGAAAAGGGGAAGGATGACCCCCACGAACTGCTCGATACCTGGGCGACGATTGAGCACCCGCAAGTTTACCTGACGAAGCTGGCGAACCTGATCGCCGATTTCCACACCCGCCACCCGGAGTATATCCGGCAGGTACTGTTCGCGGCCTTGGAAGGTCACGCGATGGCGGATCTGTGTTTTGAACGGAACTCTGGTCCGGTTTACACCAAAGTTGCCGCGTATTTGAAAAGCCGCATGGCGGCCGGCCAGTTGCGCAAAATGGAGCCGACGATCGCCGCCCGGGCGTTTGTGGGCTCCGTGATGCAGTACTGCTTATTCGAGTTACATTTTGGCTTTCGGACGGTCCGCGCGAGTAAAAAGCGGGCGCTTGACGGCTTGGTTGATATTTTCCTGCACGGGATTCTTTCATGAAAACACGCATTGCTCTTTCCCTCTTGTTCGCTTTTGCCTTGCTCGCGGTTGGTTGTGCAAAGAAGTCTGATGAGTCCGCCAAGGCGGCGCCGAAGGCCGAACCGGATCCGGTGACGGTGAAGACCGTCGCGGCGGAGGAGCGCTCGATTGAGCGTTCGATTTCCGCGACCGGCTCGTTGCTGCCGGATGACACGGTGACGTTGAGCTCCGAAGTACAGGGCCGTGTGGCCAAGATTCACTACGATTTTGGCCAGTCGGTGAAGAAGGGCGCGGTGTTGTTGGAACTCGATCCGACCGAGTACGACCTGCAGATCGAGCGGGCGCGGGGATCGTTGAACCAGTCGCTGGCGCGCTTAGGGCTGCCGGCCTACACCGGCAAGATGACGCCGCCGGAGTCGACTCCGGGTCTGCGACAGGTGCTGGCGCAGGTGGAAGACGCCAAGTTCAAGTTTGAGAGCGCTTCGAAGCTCGTCAAGAGCGGGGACGTTTCGCAAGAGCGGTTCACCGAACTGGAGAAAGCCTACCGGGCCCGGCAGGCGGGCGTGGAATTGGCGCGGGACGAAATGCGGGTTTCCTGGATGGGGGTTACCGCCCTGGAAGCGGACCTGAAGATCTTCCAAAAGCGCCGGGGCGACACTATTTTGCGCGCTCCGTTTGACGGCGAGATTGGCGAGAGGATCGCCGCCGTGGGGCAGTTTGTGAAGGACAACACGCCGCTGCTGCGGCTCGTAAAAACGAGGCGGCCGCCGGGACGGTGAAGATTGGAACGCAGCTCGTGTTTACGACCGACGCCGTGCCCGGGGCGACGTTTACGGCGGTGGTGCGGCAGTTGAATCCGTCGCTCGATTCGCGGTCGCGGACGCTTTCGGCGGAGGCCCGGCTCGTCCAGGCCGACGCGCGGCTGCGCCCGGGTATGTTTGTGCAAGTGCGACTGGTCACGCAGGCGGCGGCCAGGATGGTGGCGGTTCCGCGGCAGTCGATTTACAGTGTGGCCGGCCTGACCAAGCTGTTCGTGATTCAGAACGGGGTTGCCAAGCTCGTGACGTTCACCCCGGGCGCGGAGATCGACGGCTGGGTGGAGGTACCGAACGACGTGGTGCAGAAAGGCGACCAGGTTGCGACGACGCAGCTCGGCATGTTGACCAATGGCACTAAGGTGAGGATGTAACCGATGCAGACACTTGCTGAAATCTGCATCAAACGGCCCGTTTTCGCCACCATGCTCATCATGATGCTGGTGGTGCTGGGCCTGGACGGCTATCGAAAGCTGGGCGTGGACTTATTCCCGAAGGTGGAGTTCCCGATTGTCTCGGTGACGACGACCCTGCGCGGGGCCTCCCCCGAAGAGGTGGAGACCCAGGTATCCAAGCGCATTGAAGAGGCCGTGAATACGGTGTCCGGCATCGACGAGCTGTTTTCGAATTCGTCCGAGGGACTGTCCCGGGTGACCGTGCAGTTCACCCTGGAAAAGGACGCCGAGGTGGCCGCGCAGGAGGTGCGAGACAAGATTTCGACCGTGCTCGGGCAGTTGCCCAACGACGCCGATCCGCCCGTGGTCGAGAAGGTTTCGACCGACGCATCCCCGATCATCAACGTGGTGGTTTCGGCCAACCGGGACCTTCGCGAGACGACCAAGCTGGTGGACGACCAGATCAAGAAGGGCATCGAGTCCCTCGACGGAGTGGGCCAAGTGCGCTTCATCGGCGACCGGGAGCGCGCGATTCAAATTTGGCTCGACGGCCAAAAGCTCTACTCCTATAACTTGAACATTGATCAGATTCGGGGCGCGATTGCGTCGCAGAACGCGGAGATTCCGGGCGGTCGACTGGACCAGGGCAACCGCGAGTTAAGCGTACGTACACTGGGCCGCATCACGCGTCCGGAAGACTTCGCGACTTTGATCGTCGCCAACACGCCCGGTGGGCCGGTGCGCATTAAAGACATCGCCACGGTGGAAGACGGCTTCAAAGAGCAGCGCACTTTGGCGCGGCTCGATGGCCGGGAGGCGGTGGTACTGCAGATCCGCAAACAAGCGGGGACCAATACGTTGGCCGTCATCAAGAAAGTGAAGGAACGGATCGACGAGATTCGCCCCGGGTTGCCTCCTGACTTCAAGATCGCTTACCTCGGCGACCAGTCGTTCTTCATTGAAGAGTCGTTCCTGGCCGTCCAGGAGCATTTGGTGCTGGGTGGGTTGTTAGCCGGCGTCGTGGTGCTCTTGTTTATGCGCAGTTGGCGGTCGACGCTGATTGCCGCGGTGGCCATTCCAACCTCGATCATCTCCACCTATACGCTGATGAATTTGATGGGCTTTACGCTCAATCAGATCACCATGCTGGCGCTAACGCTGATGGTCGGAATCGTGATTGACGATGCGATCGTGGTACTCGAAAACATCTTCCGGTTTCTGGAAGAGAAGAAGATGACGCCGATTGAGGCCGCCATTGAAGGCACCCGCGACATCGGCCTGGCCGTGCTGGCGACCACCCTTTCGCTGGCGGTCGTCTTCCTTCCGGTAGCGTTTATGAGCGGCATTGTGGGCCGCTTCATGTCGAGCTTCGGCTTCACGGCGGCGTTCGCCATTATGGTGTCGCTGGTGGTCAGCTTCACGCTGACGCCCATGCTTTGCTCCCGGTTCCTGAAGCTAAGTCCAGGGCACGATGCGGGGGCGACCAAGCAGACGTTGATCTTCAAGCTGGTGGATGTTCCCTATCAGGCCATGCTGCGGTGGTCCATGCGGCACCGCTGGGTGATTGTGACGATTTCGGTGGCCGTGGTGTTGTCGACAGGGGTCCTGTTTAAGTTCCTCGGGGTGGACTTCCTGCCGCAGGATGACCAGGCCGAATTCGAAGTGACCGTGCGCATGCCAGCCGGCTCTTCGCTGGCCGGAACGAATGAATTGATGAAAGCGGTGGAAGCGGATCTGCGGCAACTCCCCGGCGTGCAAAACCTGCTGACCCAGATCGGGAGCGACCCGCGCCAACAGGTGGATCGCGGCTCGGTTCTGGTCGAGTTGACGCAGCCGGTGACACGGAAAGAGACCCAGTTCCAGATCATGGACATGGCGCGCGAAAAGCTACGGAAGTACAAAGAGCTAATCATCGCCGTCCAGCTGCCGGCGGTGATTCAGGGCGCGGGACCGAACCGCGACTTCCAGTATTTCCTGCAGGGCCCGGACTTGGCGCAGCTGGACCGCTACGCCAAAACGCTGGTGGCGAAACTGGCTGCGACGCCGGGAGTGGCCGACCTGGAAAGCTCCTACGAAGCCGGAAAGCCGGAGGTTCGCGTGACGGTGAATCGCGACAAGGCCGCCGACTTGAACGTGAGTGTGGCGTCGATTGCGACCGCGCTTCGCACCCTGGTTGCCGGTGACGAGCAGGTGACGACCTACCGCGAAGGCGATGACCGTTACGACGTCGGCCTGCGCGTAACCAAAGAGTTTCGCCAGTCGCCGGACGCGATGAGCCGCCTGTACGTACCTTCCAGCACGGTGGGCAACGTGGCGTTGTCGAACGTGGCGTCGCTTAACGAGAGCACCGGACCGATTGGAATTGACCGCCGCAACCGGCAGCGCCAGATTCTGATCAGCGCCAGTGTGATCGGCGGCCAGTCGCTGTCGGAGGTGTTGAATGTCGCGGATAAGGCGGTGAAAGAGATGAACCTACCTCCGGGGTTTCGGACCGGGACGATCGGACGCAGTAAAGAACTCGGTCGCGCGGGAGCCAGTTTTGTGATCGCGTTTCTGCTGTCGATTCTCTTCATGTACATGATCCTGGCCGCCCAGTTTGAGAGCTTTATCGACCCGATTGTCATTCTGGTCAGCCTGCCGCTGTCGATGCCGTTCGCGCTGCTTTCGCTCATTGTTATGGGCGAGAATTTCTCGATCATCTACAGTTCGGTGGGTATCCTTGTGCTGTTCGGCATTGTGAAGAAGAACTCGATTTTGCAGGTGGACCACATCAAGTCGCTGCGTCGAGAGGGATTGCCGCGGCTGGAGGCGATTCTGAAAGGTTGCGAGGATCGACTCCGGCCGATTCTGATGACGACAGCGGCGCTGGTGGCCGGCATGCTTCCGTTGGCGTTCGGGACGGGTGCCGGCGCGGGAACTAGGCGCACGGTGGCGATCGTCGTGATCGGTGGCCAGACGCTCTGTCTGCTTCTTACTCTGCTGGTGACCCCGGTTTCCTACAGTCTGTTCGATGACCTATCCAACATGCACATACTGAAGCGCCTCGGCGGGCTGTTCCGCTGGCGGCGGACGGCGGGACAGACGGTCGCTATGCTGCTGCTCTGCGCCTTGCTGGCCCCGCTTGCGCAGGCAGAAGAGAGCTTGAACAAGCAACGTGTGGGCGTCGGCACGACCACTCGCAAACTGACGCTGAAGGAAGGGGTGGAAGCGGCGCTGAAGAACAACCTGGAAATCGAGATTGAGCGTACCAACGTCGCCAATGCACAGCAGTTGCTGAACGCGGCGAAAGGGGCGTTCGACCCCGTTCTGTCCTACAACCCCAGCTACGAGCGGCGCGATACCCCGGCGGCATCCGTGCTGCAGGCGGCCACCGGAAAGCTGGCGGAGCGCTTCATCAACAACAACGTCGGCCTGCGCAGCAAGACACCCTGGCAGGGAATGAGCCTGGGAGTCAGCTTTGACAACTCGCGCACCGAAACCAATAACCCGTTCGTGAGCCTGAATCCGTACCTCAACTCGCGCCTGCTGCTAACGTATACCCAACCTCTTTTCCGCAATCGGGTAATCGACCGCGAGCGCGCCCAGATCAAGATTCGAAGCCGACAGGTGGGGATCTCCGAGACGGATTTCGAGCTTCGCGTGATCGATGTGGTCGCTCGCGTCGAACAGGGGTACTGGGATTTGGTGGCGGCCAGACAGGCCGTACAGGTGGCCGAGGACGGCGTCAAATTAGGCGAAGAACAGGTGGCCCGAGCGCAGCGGCAGATCGCCGCCGGCTCCTTGGCACCGGTGGAACTTTCGCTGGCGCAGTCCGAGTATGAGCGCCGTCGCGATACCTACTACACAACCCAGGACATCCTGACCGCGGCGGAGAACAACCTGAAGACGCTAATTGCGAACGGCCGCGCGAGCGAGGTCTGGAACGACGAGATCCTGCCGACCGACAGCGAGTCGGTGGGGAAACTGGAGGCCAAAGAGCTCGGTGCCGCGGTGCAATCCGCCATCGCCAAACGGCCGGAGATCCGCATGATCGGCCAGCGGAAAACGGTGAACGACATCGAGAAGGAGCTCAATCGTGACCAGTTGAAGCCTCAGGTTAACTTCGTCGCCGGCTACGCTAATAGCGGGTTGGGAGGTGCTTTGAGCACGGCCCCGAACCCGTTCGCCGGACAGAACGTGTCGATCTACGATCGGCTCAATCGGCTGAGCACACTGGCCGGATTGCCGGCGGTGATTCCGCCGGAGCAGGGCGCGCTGCCAGGGATCCTGGTCGGCGGCTATGGCACGGCGCTGTCGAATGTTTTCGCCGGGCGCTTCCCTACCCTGCAAGTGGGCATGCAGTTTGAATTGAACCTTCGGAACCGGACGGCCGAGTCCGCGCTAGCCCAAACCGCGATCGCCGAGAAGCGGTTGGGCCTGGAACGAACCCGCGTGGAACAGGCGATTGATGCCCAGGTGCGGAACGCTCTCCAGGGGTTGGTTGCTTCGCGGCAACGGATCACCGCTGCCGAGGCTTCGGCCAAAGCGGCCGAAGAGAAGCTGAATAGTGAGGTCCGGCTGTTCCAGACGGGGGAGTCGACCAACTTCTTCGTGCTGCAACGGCAGAACGAGTTGCTCGAATCCCGTCGTCGAGCGGTGGTGGCCCATTTGGAATACAACAAGTCGGCCGCGCGGTTGGAACAGGCCCGGGGCGAGACCCTGGAAACCCTCGATATCAAGTTGAAATAGGAAATCTGTGGAAAACCTGAGGATGGCGGACTTTTGCGCTGGGCGGCTAAGTCCGCTACTTTCTCTGTATGGCTGCTAACGATCTAATTCTCCAGAAAGGCCTACCCGCCAATCTGGACATTGAACGCTATCTGCTGGGCGCAATCCTAGTGGACCCGTCGGCGTTTCTGAACATCGCCAGCCTGATTCAAGCCACCGACTTCTCGGTGCAGTCGCACCAGTTGCTCTTTACCCGGATGGTGGAGTTGTCGGAAGGCAACCAGCACATCGACCGGGTGACGCTGGCCAATGAGCTGATGCGCCACGGCGAACTCGAGTCGGTGGGCGGACTGAGCTACCTGATCTCGCTCGACGACGGGATGCCGAAGCTGTATGACCTGGAACGT
The DNA here is from genome assembly GCA_026394015.1 of Acidobacteriota bacterium. Lineage (GTDB taxonomy): Bacteria > Acidobacteriota > Terriglobia > Bryobacterales > Bryobacteraceae. The sequence goes on along the minus strand of JAPKZA010000246.1, from coordinate 33,060 downwards.
TATGCCGGGATCGTACGGGAGCATTCGCTGCGTCGCCGCCTGGTGCTGAGTAGCCAGGCGCTGATTGACCGGGCGATCAGCGGCCAGGAGAGCGCCGATGAGATTTTGGCGAGCGCCGAAAGTGATTTGCTGGCACTGGGCGAATCGCACGTCGCCAACAAGTTGCTGCATACCCGCGATATTCTGGGCCGCGCCGAAGGCGGGATCAACGCCTTCCTGGACCCGACGAAACGGATTCGCGGTACTTCCACCGGGTTTTTGAAGCTTGATGAAATGACGGGCGGTTTCCGCCCGGGGGAACTCATCATCCTGGCGGCTCGACCGGCGATGGGGAAGACGGCGCTGGCGCTCAACATCGCACAGTATGTGGCGATGAACCCGGCCAATCCGCGCGCCGTGGCGATCTTTTCGCTCGAAATGTCGAACGAGTCGCTGCTGCAGCGTATGGTGTGCGCCCAGTCGCGCGTTTCGCAAACGAAGTTCCGCGAAGGGTTTCTCGACGGCGAAGAGCGTCGCCGCTTGCAGAAGGGCTTGGTCGAGATCGTGAAAGCGCCGATCTTTATCAACGACAGTTCGACGATCGGCATTATGGAGATCCACGCCGAGTTGCGCCGATTGAAATCGCAGGCCGATCTGGGGCTGGTGGTCGTCGACTATCTCCAACTGATGACGAGCAAGGGCAAGGTGGAGAATCGCAACCAGGAAGTGAGTGCGCTCTCGCGCGGTTTGAAACTGCTTTCAAAAGAGTTGCAGTGCCCTTTCCTCGTGCTTTCGCAGTTGAGCCGCGCGAGTGAAACCCGCGTGGGCGATCACCGCCCGGTACTGAGCGACCTGCGCGAATCGGGGTCGATTGAGCAGGACGCCGACATGGTGGCTTTCGTCTTTCGCGAAGAGTACTACAAGCGGTTCGACGCCTCGCTGCACGGCTTGGCCGAGCTGATTCTGGCCAAGCAACGTAACGGCCCGACCGGGATTGTGAAGATGTCGTTTCTGCACGAGTACACGAAGTTTGAGAACCGCCTGGACGACATTCCGGGGGGCGACGGCCCGCCGAACTAGCCTTCGCAGGCGCGCTTGGTGACCGCGTGACGATGGCGAAACATCAGGAGCAGCTGCAAGCGAACCAGCCACCCGAAGAGCAAATCGACGAGGGGGCCGCCCTTCAGTCGAAACTCAATGCGGTCGGCCAGTTGCATGCCGGCACCATCCGGAGAGAACTCATGACGATGCTTCCAGTAGGCAAAGGGGCCGCTTGCCTGCTCATCGACGAACAGTCGATTCCGCTCAAACGCCGTGTGGACCGCCACCCAGGTGATGGGAATAGGCCCGATGAACACCCGGAAGACAAGGCGCGCGCCCACTTCCAGGCCCCCCTTACGGCTGACCATCCGGACCTTTTGCCAAGGGGGAACGAGGTAGGAGAAGATGTCCTCGCGTTCGTGAAACGTAAAAACTTTCTCTACGGGGGCGGCAATTCGCGTGATAAATTCGAAACGCATTGTAAACTGGTGTGTTCGTTATGTTGCTGGAAATGAAGGGCGTCGAGAAGCGGTTCGGCGGGGTGACTGCTTTGCGGCAGGGCGACCTCGAAGTGCGCGCGGGCGAAGTCCATCTTTTGATGGGCGAAAATGGCGCCGGTAAGTCTACGATGATGAAAATCATCGCGGGGATGCAGAAGCGTGACGGCGGCCAGATTCTGTGGCAGGGGAAGAGCGTAGATTTCAGCAACCCGAAGGAAGCCGCGCAGGTGGGGATTGCGATGGTGCATCAGGAATCGTTGCTCGCCCCGCACTTGAGCGTGGCCGAAAACATCTTCCTGGGCCGCGAGATTGCGGGACCGTTTGGCACGGTGAACCGCCGCAAGATGCTGGCGGAAGCGACCCGGCTGATTGCCCAATATGGCTTCCGCCTGCAAGCCGACTGGATGGTGGGCCGTTTGAGCCCGGCTGGCAAGCAACTGGTCGAGATTTGCCGAGCGATTCAGAACGGGACATCGTTGCTGATTTTTGACGAGCCGACTTCGTCGCTTTCCGAAGCCGAGACGCATGAGGTTTTCCGCATCGTTCGGGAGTTGCGCGAGCGGGGGACGGGGGTAATCTATATCACCCACCGCATGGAAGAGCTACGGAGCGTGGGCGACAAGGTGACGATTCTGCGCGACGGCGCTACGGTCCATAGCGAGGCGCTGGCCACGTTGACCCGCGATCGGATGATTCAATACATGGTGGGCCGAGAGGTGAATGCCATTTACCGGCGGGATCCGCTGCCGCCGGGTGCGCCGCTGCTGGAGGTCACCGGTTTGTCGACCAAAACGTTGCTGCGTCACATCAGCCTGACGATCCGCGCCGGAGAAATTGTGGGCTTGGGCGGGCTGATGGGCGCCGGGCGTTCGGAGTTGTGCCGCGCGATCTTCGGGCTCGACCCGGTGGAGACGGGATCGGTGACCGTATGCGGGAAGCGCGTCTCGCTGCGGAACCCGCGCGAGGCTGTGGCCGCCGGGGTAGCCCTGATCCCGGAAGATCGCCAGCGCACCGGCCTGGCGCGCGAGTTGCCGATCTCCTGGAACGTGACGATGGCGAACTTGGAGGCGGTCAGCCCGGGTGGGGTGATTCGCCATGCCGAAGAAGCCCGAGCGACACAGAAGGCCATCGACCGGCTCCGGATTCGGTGCGAGAACGGCAAGCAAAGGGCCGGCCGTCTCAGCGGTGGCAACCAGCAAAAAGTGGTTATCTCGAAATGGGTCAATCGTGGGGCGCGGGTATTCCTGTTTGACGAACCCACTCGCGGCATCGACGTGGGCGCCAAAGTCGAAGTGTTTGAAGTGATGGACCAGCTCGCTCGCGAGGGCGCGGCCATTCTGATGGTCAGTTCTGAGCTTCCGGAACTGCTGCAGGTCGCCGACCGAATTTTGGTAATGAGCCAGGGCCACCTGGTGGGGGAGCTCCCGCGGGGCTGCTCTCAGGAAGACATTATGAGGCTGGCCACCGTGCCCCCCGCCTCTGGAGAAACATTGCAATGATTAAGCGCTTACTGCCTTTTCTGGCGCTGCTGATTCTATTCGTTGTGCTCAGCGTCGCGAGCCCCTCGTTTTTGACTTCGCAGAATCTATCGAGCGTCGTTCGCCAGACGGCCGTGTTTAACATTCTGGCGCTGGGCATGACGTTGATCATCATCTCGAGTGGCATCGACCTATCGGTTGGTTCGATCGTGGCACTGGGTGGGCTCGCCGGGACGATGGCGATGGCCAAAGGAGTGCCAATCCCGATCGGCGTGCTGCTGGGGATCGCAACCGGATTCGTGTGCGGATTCATCAATGGGATGTTGATCACGCAGCTCCGCATTATTCCGTTTATCGTCACGCTGGGTATGATGGGCGTGCTTCGCGGGTTCGCCCTGATCATCTCGGATGGCATGCCGGTCCATGACGTCCCCAAAGGCTTTCAGTACCTGGGCGAAGGGACCGTCCTGGGGTTTCCGTTCGTACTGCTCGTGCTGATCGTCTGCGCTGTGATCGTTCACTTTATCCTGGAGCATACCCGGCTGGGTCGGTACGTTTTTGCCATCGGAAGCAACCCGGACGCGGCGATCTATGCCGGTATTCCGGTGAACTTCCACACCGTGGCGATTTACGCCCTCTGCGGCGGCCTGTCCGGCCTGGCGGGGCTGATCGAAGCGAGCCGTCTATCGACCGGACAGCCGACGGCTGGGCAGGGCTACGAGTTGCAGGCGATTGCCGCGGTCGTGATCGGCGGCGGCTCGCTTCGGGGTGGCGAAGGGACCGTGATTGGGACTTTGGTCGGCGGATTTATCATGGGTCTGCTAGCCAACGGGAGCGACCTTCTGGGCATCAATCCCTATGTCCAGCAGGCGCTGATTGGGGCGATGATTATCGTTTTCGTTGCCGTCGACGAATTGCGGAAGCGGAAGTCTCACTCCTAGCGCAGGGCATGCTTCGGATCGATTCCCGACGCTCGGCGGGAAAGCAGCCGCACGGCTCTCAGATCTTACAAAAGCGGAGACTAAGTCAGATCCGGAGGTAACCCTGGTATCGCCGAGGTTCGATTGTGAGAGCAACCTATTTACGCCACCTCCTCGAGACTCTTGAGCTTCGCATTCAGCGTCGTCCGTTTCAGTCGCAGCAGATCAGCCGCCTGCTTCTTGTTCCCATTCGCTCGGCGTAAGGCCTGGTCAATCAGAGTCCGCTCGAGCCGTTGCACGGTTGCGGCGAAGTCGATTTCGGTTGGAACAACTTCTACAGACTCGGTGACCGGCGCCGCGGTCACCAGCGGAGGAGTTTTCAGCGGCAGGCTGAAGTCCCCATAGTGCAGCATCTGGCGCTCCCCGCTCATCGCCACCGCTCGCTCCACGGTATTTTCGAGTTGACGAACGTTTCCGGGCCAAGCATATTGTTCCAGTCGCTCCATCGCGTCCGGCGAAATCCGCTTCCCTGGAACCGCTTCGGCGCGACAAACCTTTTCGATAAAGTGGGCCAACAAGGGTGCCACGTCCTCGGCTCGATCTCGCAGTGGCGGCAGGTGCAGAGGGACGACGTTCAACCGGTAGAAAAGATCCTCTCGGAACTTGCCCCGGTCAATCTTCTCTTCCAGATTCGCGTTCGTCGCCGAGACAACCCGCACGTCAAGCTTGATCAGTTCGCCCGACTCCTGCAACACCCGCAGCAACTTCGCCTGGGTCTCCACCGGCATATCGCCGATTTCGTCCAGGAAGATCGTACCTCGATCCGCCTCTTCAAACCGCCCTTTCCGTGCTTGAAACGCCCCGGTATAGGCACCCTTTACATGGCCGAAAAGCTCCGCTTCCAGCAACGCCTCGGGCAGCGCCGTGCAGTTAACGGACACCATCGCCTCCCGCGCCCGGGGGCTTGCGGCGTGGATAGCCCTGGCGACAACCTCTTTCCCCGTGCCGGTTTCGCCGGTGATGAGAACAGAGCTGCGGCGAGGTCCCAGCAAGCGGATCATGTCCAACACCGGCCGCATCACCGGGCTGTCGCCAATCAGCAAGCGCCGCCACGGCTCGGGGGCGGGTGTCAGGAGCGGCCCCATGCTGGCGGCCAGCAAAAACGCCTTTTCTCCGCTTTCCACGTAGTCGCTCGCCCCACCTCGTAAGCAGCGAACCGCCTCTGCCACGCTCTGTCCGACAAAAATGACCGATAGACCCCGACGGAGCGACAGCGCCGCCGTCAACCACGCTTCCGGGCTCATTCCGGCAAGTGGCAATTCGACGATCGCCACGCGGTAGGAGGTTCGCTCGAGCGCTTGGAGACCGGCGCGAGCAGACGCCACAGCTTCCACTTCCGGGAACAGGGGGGGAGACTCAGGGGGATGCAGATACAGATGGCGCATGCTCGCTAGAAAGGTAATCGGCCGCGAGACAGACACCCGACAGATCAGATTGTCCTGAGAGCGATAGACTGAAGCATGATTCGTCGAATCTTTCCGTTCTCGATCTTCGCCGCGATTGCTGCCTCCGCCCAAGACAAGCCCATCCCAGGAGCGACTGAACTCTCCGCCGACGGACTCAAGAAACTCCTCGACAAGAAGGTAAAGCTTTTCTTTCTCGATGTGCGGGAACCAAAAGAGATCGAAGAGTTGGGCACCATTGATGGATACGTGAACATACCCATCAGCCAGTTGGAATCGAGACTCCAGGAGATCCCCAAGGACGCCCTGCTCGTCGCAGGTTGAAACCGTGGAGGCCGCGCCCGGAGGGCTGCGGAAATTCTCGCCAAAAACGGTTTCAAGCAGGTTAGCTTCATGGGGCTCGAAGAGTACAAGAAAAAAGGCTACAAATTGGTCTACCCGGCCGGGATGAATAAGAACTAGCCCTATACTGTAGGGAATTGCTTATGGCGCAACTTCTTTACTTCCGGGTCGCTGTCATCCTCGCTGTGTGTTCGCTGATCGCGACCGCTAGCCCGGCCGACCCCAAACGAGCGCAGAAAGCATACGAGCTAGGACGGGAGGCCGCGGCCAAGAATCGCCTTGCCGAGGCCCTCGAATCGCTGACCACCGCCATCCTTTACGCCCCGGACCTTGCCGACGCCTACCGAGAGCGCGGGAAAGTCTTCCTTCTTCTTAAAAACACCGCCCGCGGTTTGGCGGATTTTCGCGTAGCGGTCCGTCTGCAACCGTCCGACGGCGAGTCCTTCCAAGCCCTTGGTACGATTGAACTCGCGGCGGGACATTGGCCACTTGCGATCGCCAACTTCACGAGCGCGCTCGAAGCGGGAACCCCCACGGCCGCCGCTTACAACGGGCGGGCTCGCGCTCGCGTCCAGCAAAAACAATACCCGGAAGCCATCGGAGATTTCACAGCCGGCATTCGGCTCCGGCTCGACGATCCGCAACCCTATTTCGAACGAGGCAAAGCCGCCTTACAACTGGAGCGGTGGCGAGATGCCATCGACGACTTCAACCGCTGCATCGACTTTCGCCCGGACTGGGCTGACGCTTACACCGAGCGAGGGTTCGCTCACGGACAAATGGGCTTATTCTCCAACGCCGTCAGCGATCTTTCTCAGAGCCTGCAATTGCAGCCGAGGTCCTCTCGCGCCCTTTTCTTGCGTGGAGAAGCCCGGAAACGCCTCAACCAATGGGATGCTTCGGTGGAAGACCTCTCCGGAGCGATTGTGCTGTCGCCGAAGGATGCCAACCTTCGCATGGCCCGCGCCGGGGCGCTGGTTCAGCTCGGACGAATCGATGAATCGCTCAAGGATCGGACCGAAGCGATCCGTCTCAAGCCCGATAACCCCCTCGCCTACATCGCCCGCGGGGGATCGTATCACCTGCTGGACCGCCATGCGGAAGGAATTGCCGATCGCTCCAAGGCGATCGAGCTTGCCCCGCTGTTACCCGAAGCTTGGCTAGCGCGAGGCAGCGCGTACTTCCTGACCGGTGAATTCGGAAAGGCGCAATCAGACCTGCGCCGAGCGCTTTCACTCGATCCCGAAAACACCGAAATCCGCGCCATCCTGGAACGTACGCGCGAAAAGCTACTTCCGAATCAGGCAGTGGCCCCTCCGCCACCCGCCCCCCCCGAGCTCCCGAAGGCGCCGGAACCCGCGCCCGCCCCGGCGGTAGTCGCCAGCGCGCCGAAGCCCTCGGCGCCCGCCCCACCCCCGGCGCCCCCGGCCCCGCCCGCCCCCCCTGCCGACGAAGCGCACAATCGCGCCCGGGCCCTCGTGCAGGCCAGTAAGTTCGCGGCGGCGATCGTCGAATTCGATCGTGCAATCGAGCTGCGTCCCAACTTCCCGCTGGCCCTCAACGGTCGTGGCTATGCGCGCATGCGCCTGGGCCAATACAAACAAGCTCTCCCGGATTTCACCTCCGCTATTAGCCTTAACCCTAACTACGCCAACGCGTACCATAACCGTGCCGCGGCATTCCGCGCCCTCAATCAAGCCGCCGAAGCAGAAGCGGACTCTGTAAAAGAACGCGCATTAAGCCTCCGCTGAGTTGACTTAGCCTCGCTAACCCCGTGACAATAAAGAGTCTAGTTTGAATTCGAGAAACCGCCTTCCCTCACGGTGCGTCTCCGTTAAGCAGTAGTCCTCTCTACTGGCTGCCCCACTCAAATACCCTCAAGTTTTAGTACTGAATTGCCGATTTGGCTATAGATCGACGCATATGCTTTTTAATCGTCCCTCCTTTAACCGTCGGGTGTTTCTGCAGACTCTTGCTGCTTTAACCTCCCCCTTGCCCGCCGTTTTCGCAATGAAACCGCTTTTGCGGCGCGACTACCGGGCCGACGCCGTCATCCTGCTTTTCTCCCTACCGATTTACACCCGGGAAGGGGTCGGGGGAGGCTTTGCGGCCGCCCGTTTGCAGAACGATGCCGGGCAATCGATCGAATCCCTACAATTCGCGGCCGGCTCTGACCCGGACCGGGCGCGGGGCCTCAATCGCCTCGGGTTCATCCAGGAAACCGTCACGACCGACGTCGGTGGACCCGCCGAGAGTATCTATACAGGCTTCATGACGGCATCGGAAGAGGAGAGTTTCGCCCAAGCCAAAAGCGCGTTGGAGAAAAGCGGCGACAAGCTCCAATACCAAGGAATTGAAGGCGAAATTCATTCGGGGGCGGCTCGTTCGCGGTCGGTCCGTTTCGAAACGCCGGCCTCCTGGAATTGGACCCGGTTCGAAGAGCTCTACCCATTTGCGGAACAGATGATCCGCCAGGCGGCACCCAAGGGGAAAGAGGTGGTTCTGCACGCCCGCAGCGCTACCCGATCGTTCCTCTCGGCGATGATGCAGACCATCCGCGACCCAGCCGAGAAAACCGAATGCACGTTCGTCTATGGCGGCAGCGAGCATAAGCTCACGGCAGAGAAACGGTCGGACGAGAAAGTGGCGAAGCGGCTCGCCGATCGCGGTCTCACGCTCTTTCCCGAACGCATTATTGCAGTCCATGGCAAGTTGCAAGAGCTAGTCGGTTCCCGCGGCAGCAAGTTCCGCATCTGGTTCGAGAAAGGCTCGGAGAATCCCCTGCCCTTGCGGATCGAGTTCCAGCCGAAGGCCTTCCTCGCGCTCGCCTTCGAAGCCAAGCACGTCTAAAGCTTCGCCCGTGTCCGGCGTCCGTTCGCTTCTCCCCTAAGCCAAATGTATAGGGGAGCGTGGGGCGTCGGCGCGGGCCACGGCACGGCGATGCGCAACTTCTGCCCTCCCCCGGTCGGTAGCTCGGCCACCGCCACGCCCTCCTTCCCATCCCAACCCACCCGCTCGATTCGTTCCAGATACTTCCCGCTCAACTCGCCCCAGAATCGCCCCGCACCGGCCGACTCCTCGGTCATGACAAATCCGTTCAGCTCCGGCCGCCGAATCACCGTTCCGATGGCCACCTCGGCACCTGCCGGCTCCAATTCCACCGCGACCACGCAACCCGGCTTCGCCTCCGGCCTCACCACCAGAAACCACTCCGCTGGCCCGGTCTGCTCGGCCCGCTCCATCGTTCCGCAGCGAACGGTTCGCGGCGCATCGCCGGCCAACGGCCCACTCAGCCGCACAGCCACACTCACGAGCTCCCCTGCATCCACCTCGGCATCCGTGAGTTCTACCGACCCAATCTCCCGCGCCGCCCGTTGCACCGCCACCACACTCACCGCCGCCGGCAATACCCGCACCGCTTTCGCCCAGCGCAGCGGCAGATGGCGCCCACCCACCCACGCCGTCAACGACCTTTCGGCGCCCGTTGCCCCCCCAGGGCGCAACCGCACCACCAGCTCCTGCCGCTCTCGCACCCACTCCGCCGTTCCACCTTCGATCTCCCACCGCTCAATCTCACCCAACCTCTCGCCGTTCAGACGCAGCCGCTGCGCCTGAACGTTCTCGCGAATCACCAGCGGAGGGCTGGACAAAGTGGGCCACTCCCCATGCACCATCGCGGCAAAGCTATGTTTGGCCCCGTCGGTCCGCGTCAGCAGGATTCGGTGCGCACCCGCCCGCAAACGATCCGTATCCACCTCCATCTCCAACTCCCGCACCGGGCCTTTCCCCGCCACAAACCGGGCGACCACCGCCTCCGCCAACCGGTCTGTCATCGAGTCGAACGCCACCCGCGTCACAAACTGAAAGTCAGCCCCCTTCAGTCGCAGCCTTACCCTTCCCTTCCCGGCTTGCAACGCATCCGCCGAGGCCGCATCCAGTCCCATCGCGGCCCACTCCGGCCAAGCGTACACCGTCACCGCCCCGGCCACGTGCACCGGCGCCCAATCCCAGTCCCCCGCCAGCGAGTATGTGCCCGGAGAAGGCGGCTTGGTGACCACCAAAGCGCCTTCGCGCAACGCTCCGACCACCGGCACCGTGCCCCCGGCCGCATCCACCCACCGCCAACGCTGCACCTGCCCCAGCGCTTCCGCTCCTCCCGTAAACGCTACCATCCCCGGCATCCCCTCCGCCCAATGCCCCGCCTCCGCCATCGCCAACGCCGGTGCGGTGCCGCTCGGCAAGCGACGAGCCCACAGATAGGCGAAGCGAACGCCGCTTCCTGCCCCCGGCTTACCGCACAACGCCCCCTCCCGTCGCAAGGCCGACCGGAATTCGGTTCGCGGAAATGCCACCGTCCGCAGGTTCAAAAACAGCGTCGCGCTCGTCGCCGCCACTGCCACGGTGTTCCCCAAAAACAAGCCCGCCACCGCCGCCGCCAACCCCGCCGACTGCTGCCAACGCACCTTCGGCTCCGCCGATAACGGGTCGTAGGTGGCCAGCGCCGGGTTCAGCGTCCGTAGCATCGTTAAGGTCTGCTGGTCCACCGTCGCGTTTCGGTCCAAGCGCGCCCCGCCCGCACCCCCGGTCGCCAAGCCGCGTAGCGCCGCTTCCATATTTTGCGGGTCCCGGCGCGCCATCGCATCCACTAACTCCTCCACCTGGGTCGTGCGCGCGCCATAGGCCGCCAACTGGGTCAGCATCTCCGGATCCCGCCGCAGCATCGTTTCTAATCGACCCCCACCCCATCCGTTTGGTCCATAGGCCACCGCCACCACGGCCACATCCGCCGGCATCTTCCATTGCTGCCGCCCCAACGCCGGCTTCCGCCCCAGCGCAATCACCGCCTGGCCTTCTTGCGGGGCCAGCAGCAGCACCACCTCAGCCTTACTCTGGTCTTCTCCCGGCAACGGATCGCTGGGCACGTAGCTGACCATGTCGTCTTTCTTCAGCCCATTCAGCGTCTCCAATGGGAGCCAGCGGCTCTCACCCGGTCGCTGCACCTGCAAGCGAAAATGCGCTACGGCCGCGCCGCCAGGACAAAGCGGCTCAGCCGTAGCAAAGGCAGAAGAAATCGCAGTTAGAAGGAGAAGTAATGTCCAAAGCACCGTCTCTCAGATGACGAACCTCGAAACGAAAAAGTCTACTTGGCCGTTGGATTCTTTACAAACTCCACCGTTCGCTCCAGTGCCGCCAGCGTCGCATCCAACAACGGCTCCGCCCGGCCGGCGTGCCCCTGCGGACCCATCACAAAGTCGTGGTAGCCGTTCTCATAAATCAGCATCGTCACGGCCTTCCCGCCTGCCACCGCCAAATCATGAAACGGCTCGTCCACCGCGAGCAACCCGTCCTTCGTACCCACCAGTAACAACACAGGGCACTGCATCGCCGCGATGTTCCGCTTCGCCACCGCCTCATTCACCTTCCCTTCTGTCGAACCCGGCTTCCAACCTTCCATCCCGAGAAACTCCAACACCGCCGGGGCCCCCAAAACTGCCGCGTGTAACTTAGTCCGTCCAATCAAATGCGCCACTAAGTTCCCGCCCAGACTAACTCCATAGACGCTAATCCGCTGCGGATCCACATACTTTTGCTCCCGCAGCCAGTCGATCACCGCCAGCCCATCGTCCACGTAAGTAGCGCTCTTGGAATCTACGACGCTCGCCATCATCGGCGTCGGGTTCCGGTAGTCCGCTACCACCACCACATAGCCTTCTTTCAGAAACCGCTCCCACATCGGCCCGCCCGTGTCTCCCCGCACCCAGGTCACCAGCTTCTCCATCCCCCGCCCTCCTGGCGCGCCATGGAAATGTACCAGCACCGGAAACGGCCCCGGGCCCTTCGGCCGTCGAATCGCCGCCGCCACGTAAAGGCCATCTTTCGACTTGATGTAGACCTGCTCCACCGGCGAATCCTTCTCGCTGATCGTATGGATGTAGGCCTCGTGCGGCAGTACCGCACCGCCGGGAAGATGCTTTTTCTCCGCCCATAAGGGCGTCAAGCAAAGAAGCAACGCAAGGAGTCTCATGGCACGCTTCCATAGCAAAGAATGCCGTCCAGGGAAAGAGCCGCACTTGTCGTCGGGGCCTCCGGCCTCGTCGGTGCCTCCACGCTAAACCTGCTCCTCGACGCCCCCAGCCCCTCGAAAGTCATCGCCCTCCTCCGTCGCTCCTCCGGCCGCAGCCACCCCAAACTCGTCGAACGGGTCACCGATTTCGCCACTCTCGATGCGATCGAGACCCCGCCGCTCGGAACTGTCTTCTGCGCCCTCGGAACCACCATTAAGGTCGCCGGCTCGCCAGAAGCCTTTCGCCGCATCGACTACGAACTCCCCCTCCGCCTCGCCCGCTGGGCCCAATCCCGCGGGGCCACCCATTTTGTCCTGGTCTCCTCGGTCGGCGCCGACCCCGCCTCGCCCAACGGCTACCTCCGCGTCAAAGGCGAACTCGAACGCGACCTCGCCGCCCTCAACTACCCCGCCGTCGATATCATGCAACCCAGCTTCCTCCTCGGCCCCCGCCGCGAGGCCCGCCCATTGGAATCGATCAGCAAACTCGCTGTCCAGGCCCTATCGTTCCTCCTCCTCGGCGGCCTGCGCAAGTATCGAGCCATCCGTGCCAGCGATGTCGCCGCCGCCATGGTCGCCGCCGCCCAGAATCCCCAACCCGGCCGGCACCGCCACCTCTACGATTCCATCCTCAACTTAGCAACACCCGCCAAGTAACCACCACGAGCGCGTGGCACACCATCGCGGCGCGCACGCTCCCGGTCTCTAAAAACGCCCGCCCGTAAACGTAGTGCGCCAGCGTCGCCAGCAGCGCAAAACGCCAGTTTGGAAACTGCCGAAAAGGCAGATGCGCGGCCCCGCAAATCAGGGCCACGACCATCTGCGCCCGCCCGGAACTCCCCATCCAATCCGTAAACCACTGCAGTAACATCCCCCGAAACACAAAGTTCTCCCGCACCGCCACGAACATATAAATCCCGAAAAACGTCGCCACCGCGTTCAAAAGCATCTTCTCCCACAACCACGGTCCCTGGTGCAGCCCCGTAAACCCGATCGCCCAGCCCAGCAACGCACCCACCGGCACAAACAGCAGATACCAGCGCACCCCCCCCCCCACCTCCCGCCAACTCGGCACAAATCCAAAGCCGACTCCCTCCTGCCCCCGCACCTCCAAAACCGCCCAAATCACGATCCGCGCCCAAGCCAACTCGCCCAGTATCGCCAGCGGCAGTTTCCCCACCGCCGCCGGGTACAAATGCTCGCTCACCTTCAGCAGCGTCAACGCCGCAAACAGCACCGCATAACCCGCGTCCACCCACCACCGCCGCGGCAGGCCGATGTACCAGTAAGCCAGCACCCCGCTCACGGCCAATACCAACGGGTTCGCCCCCACCAGCACCGCCGGCACCCCCACGCTCACCGCCATCATCCACGGTCGCCACCGCCGCCGCATCGCCTCATTTCCCACCGACAAAAACATCGCCGCTTCCAGGATCAACGCCGCCGTCACTAGCGCCGCCTCCCCGAAGACGATATTCTGCTTGAGCAGGTAATAGATCACACCCGCCGCCAGCAGCGGCAACACCACCGCCATGCTCGTCCCAAACTCTCTCGCCCCCGCCCTGTTTTTCACTTTCCTAGTATCGCCGATCATCGCCGCCGACCCGCCCCGCGATCTCGCCAAGCGCATCGCCGAACGCGAAACCCAATCCGAAGCCGTTCGCGCCCAGTACCTCTACAAACAGACCCTCCTGATCGAGGAGTTCGACAAACGTAACACCATCTCCGGCAACTACGCCGAACAACGCGAAGTCATCTTTCTTCCCTCCGGAGAACGCTCCGAACGCGTTACCAAACCCGCCGTCGACCACCTCGTCCGACTCAAGCTAACCCCCGAAGATTTTCGGGATATCCGGGAAATCCAGCCCCTCCTCCTCACTAAAGACCGCCTCTGGCTCTACCAAACCCAACCCCGCGGCGAAGAGATCATCGACGGCATCCCCTGCTGGGTCCTCGAAGTCAAACCCCGCCAACTCCTCGACGGCCAACGCCTGTTCGAAGGTCTCCTCTGGGCCACCCAAACTGATTTTTCTGTCATCCGCTCCCAGGGCCGCGCCGTTCCCCAACTCCTCTCAAAAAAAGAAGAAAATCTTTTCCCCCTTTTCACCACCATCCGCCATCTGGTAGAAGGTGGGTACTGGTTTCCCCACGTCACCCTCGCCGACGATGTCCTTCCCTTCCGGTCGGGCCCTCTTCGGCTCCGCATGAAACTTGATTTTTCCGCCTACCAACGCTTCGGCGCTGAATCGTCCGTCCAGTTCGATACCAACAAGCCATGACCGCCAACCCCGGGCTCTGCTCGAATTGTGAACACCAACGCCGGATCCAAAGTCCCCGCGGAAGCCTCTTTATCCTCTGTGAAGCCGCACTCGCCGACTCCCGTTACCCGAAATATCCTCATCTCCCTGTTCTCCGCTGCGTCCCCTATTCACCTGCTGTCCCAGAAGCAGAACACTGTTCAGTTTGACAACGCAGACCAGTTATTAGAGACTTAGGGTCGTTATGGGAGTCCAGGAACGCCGAGCCCGCGAGAAAGAGTTGCTGCGTCGAAAAATCATCGACGCCGCGGCCCAACTCATCGTCGCTAACGGCTACGAAGCCTTCTCGCTCCGCCAGGTAGCAGACAAAATCGAGTACTCCGCCTCTTCGATTTACCTCTATTTTAAGAACAAAGAGGAGCTCATCGAAGCCATCTGCGCCGAAACCTTCGACGAGTTGATCGCCCGCATGGACCGCCTCGAAGCCCGCAACCTTCCCCCCCTCGAAGCCTTCGAAGAAGGCATCCGCGAATATATCCGCTTCGGTCTCCAACACCCCAAACACTACGAACTCGTCTTCTCCTGCCCGCCCGCCGACAACGACGGTACCCCCCTCTCCCGCAGCAAGGGCCTCCAAGCCTTCGGTACCCTCGCCCGTGCCTTCGGTCGCTGCGCCGCCGAAGGCATCTTCCGCTGCGGCACCCCCGAGCAAGACGTCATGGTTACCTGGATGGCCATGCACGGCATCACCACGATCCTCATCACCGACCACGGAAAGTGGGATCTTCCCTGGTCTCCCATCGAAGAACTCATCGAACACGGCGTCCGCATGGTCTCCCACGGACTTAAAAAATAGCCATTGACAATCTGATTGTAAGATTTATACTGAACACTGTTCAGTATATTTCCTACGATCATGACTCGACTCGCCTGGAAAAACCTCCTTCACGACAAGGTTCGCCTCGCTGTTACCCTCACGGGAATCGTCTTCGCCCTCGTCCTCCTCTCCGTTCAATTCGGCCTGTTCCTCGGCTTTCTCGACACCTCCGCCAACATCGTCGCCCATAACCAAGCCGACCTCTGGCTCACCGCCCCCGGCATCCCCCACGTCAACGGCGGCTCTCCCTTCCCCGAAAAGCGCCGCCTCAAGGCTCTGTCTATTCCCGGAGTCGTTCAGGCCACCAATTACACCGTCGGCTTCGTCAACTGGAAGCTCCCCGCCGGCTCCCAGGAGTCCGTTCAAATCGTCGGCTTCGATCTCGATTCCGGCCTCGGTGCCCCCTGGAACGTCGTCGCCGGCTCGGTCGCCGACCTCCGTGGCGAAGATACCGTCCTCATCGACGATGTCTACAAGGAAAAGCTCGGCGTCTCCCACATCGGCGAATCGGTCGAAATCTTCGGTCGCCGCGCCCGCATCGTCGGCTTCACGCACGGCATCCGCAGCTTCACCACCGCGCCCTATATCTTCACGAACTTCAAGAACGCGCAAAACTACATGCGCCTGCAAGCCGATGAAACCGTCTTCATCCTCGTCAAGACCGCCCCCGGGGCCGACCTCGCCGCCGTCAAGCAAGGCCTCGCCCGCGAAATCCCCTCCGTCGAAATCTTCTCGAATGAAGAGATGCTCGATAAAACCCGCACGTACTGGGTCTTCGGCACCGGTGCCGGCACCACCACCCTCATGGGGGCCATCCTCTCCTCGGGCTGCTCGTCGGCCCCGTCATCGTCGCCCAAACCATCTACAGCGCCACCATCGACCACATCCGCGAATTCGGAACTTTGAAAGCGATGGGAGCCACTAACTCGACCATTTACCGCGTAATACTCATCCAGGCGATGTTAGCCGCCGTTATGGGCTACGCCATCGGCATCTCCATCGGCCTGCTGATTTCTCAAGGCAGCCTCGATGGCGCGGTGCCCATTCTCCTGCCGTTACCGATCGCGGGCGGCATCTTCGCGTTGACCGTCGTCATGTGCGCCGCGGCTTCGCTCCTGTCCATTCGAAAAGCCACCACCATCGATCCTGCGATGGTCTTCCGGGGATAACTCCTATGCCTCCTATCATTCAGATTCAGAATCTCGTCAAATCCTACGGCACCGGCAGCAACGCCGTCCATGCGCTCACCGGCGTCTCGCTCGAAGTCCACGCCGGCGAAGTCCTCGTCCTGATGGGCCCGTCCGGCTCCGGCAAAACGACGCTGCTCTCCATCATGGGCGGCATCCTCAGCGCCTCTGGCGGCAGCGTCAAAATCGCCGGTCGCGAAATCGTCGGCCTGCCGGATCGCGAACTCCCCGCCATCCGCCGCCACAACTTCGGCTTTATTTTCCAGGGCTTCAACCTCTTCCCCGCCCTCACCGCGCAGGAGAACGTCGCCATCATGTGCAATCTCAAAGGCACGAGTGGCCACGACGCCCAACAAAAAGCCGCCAGCCTGCTCGCTCAAGTCGGTCTCGACAAGAAGCTCAACGCCTACCCCGCCGACCTCTCCGGCGGCCAAAAGCAGCGCGTCGCCATCGCCCGCGCCCTCGCCGGCGACCCCGCCATCATCCTGGCCGACGAACCCACCGCCGCCCTCGATTCCACCTCCGGCCGCACCGTCCTTGACATCCTCAGCGGCCTCGCTAAACAACACGGCCGCGCAGTCGTCATCGTCACCCACGACCCCCGCGTCCTCGACTACTGCGACCGCATCATCCACATCGAAGACGGCCGCGTCACCCGACAAGAGATCCCCACCGCCCAGGAGGCCTTCGCATGAAACGTACCGCCCTTATCCTCTCGCTCTGCGCCGCCGGGGCCCTCTTTTACCTGAAGAAGAAACCCGCCGAACCCGCCATCGTCCAGGCGGCCACCACCTCGCCGGCCACCCGCGTCGTCGCCGCCGGCCGCGTCGAACCCGTCTCGGAAGAAGTCCGCATCGGCACCGAACTCGACGGCAAACTCGCCTCCGTCCCCGTCGAGGAAGGCGACCGCGTCCGCCGCGGCCAAATCATCGCGACCCTTTCCAACGGCGATTTCGCCGCCCGCGTCGCCCTCGCCGAAGCCAGCATCCACGAGCGGGAAGCCGAACTCGAACGCCTCCGCAACGGAGCCCGCCCCCAGGAACGCGCCGAAGCCGAAGCCAATGTCGCCGAAGCCGGTGCCCAACTCGACCACGCCCGCCGCGAACTCGACCGCATGCGCGGCCTGCTCGCAAGAGGAGCCGTCTCCCGCTTGGAAACCGACGCCGCCGAACGCGAGTTCAACGTTGCCCGCGCCCGCGCCACTGCCGTTCAGGAGCGAACGAACCTCGTCAAGGCCGCCACGCGCCACGAAGAGATCCGCCGCGCCGAAGCCGAAGTCAGCCGCGCCCGCGCCCAGCGTCAGGAAGCCGAAGCCCTCCTCGCCAAAACCATCATCCGTTCGCCCATCGACGGAGTCGTTCTGCGGAAACACCGCAAGACCGGCGAAAGCGTCTCGACGCAAAACGGCACTGCCATCCTCGTTCTCGGCGATGTCTCCACCTTGCGCGTCCGTCTCGATGTCGATGAAACTGATGTCGCCAAAATCCGCGTCGGTCAGCCCGTGCAGATGAAGGCCACCGCCTACGGCGACAAGGTCTTCACCGGCACAATCGCCCGCATCGGCCACATCCTCGGCCGCAAAAATGTGCGGACGGACGAACCCACCGAGCGCGTCGATACGAAAATCCTCGAGACTCTCGTTGACCTCGACCCTGGCTCCGCACTCCCTCTCGGCCTCCGCGTCGACGCCTTCATCAACCTCTAAGAAAGGAACGACCAATATGAGAACCCTCGCCGTTCTGTCGCTATACGTGTGTCTCGGCCACGCCGAAACCCTTACGCTTTCGCAAGCGCTTGACCAAGCCGCCGCCCAAAACCCGAACGTGCAAATGGCCCGCCTCCGCGCGCTCGAAGCCCGCGCCCTGGCCACCGCCCGCCAAGCCGAATACCTCCCCCAAGTCAACGTCTCGGTGGCCACGGCGTATCAGACGAACAACCTCCAGGGCATCGGCCTTGCCTTCCCCGGCCTCAGCAGCCGACTCGGGCCCTACCGAACGTTTAACGCCCGCCCCGTCGTCTCCCAGACGATTCTCGACCTAAGCCTCCTCAGTTCCATCCGAGCCAGCCGCCTCCGCGAGAAGGCCGCCGAGCAGGATATCGAGGCGCTCCGGGAAGATACCCAAGCCGCCGTCGTGGGGGCGTATCTGCAGGTGTTCCAAGCTCAATCCCGCCTCGCCGCCGCCCAGGCCCGGCTCCGTTCTGCCGACGCGTTGCTCGCCCAAACGACGGATCTGGAGCAAGCCGGTCGAGCCAGCAAGCTCGATCTGGCCCGCCAGCAGCAGCGCCGCGAAATCGAGCAGTTAGCGGTGATCACCGCCCAGCAGGAAGCCGACGCACTGCTGCCGCAGATCGCCGAACTGATCGGCCGCGCGACCTCGACCGGCCTCGAACTGGCCCCGCCCAGCCCGGCCCCGTTCACCGGCTCCGCCGCCTCGGTGGTAGCCGCCGCCCAAACCACCCGCCCCGACCTCGCGGCGCTGAAGACCCGAGTCGCCGCCGCCGAGCAGGAGCTATCGAAGGTTCACCGCGAGCGTCTCCCGAAGGTGACCGGGGTAGGCGACTACGGCCTCCTCGGTGCCGGCCCGGATCGGTCGATCGGCACCTGGAACGTGGGAGCGGCGGTGACGATTCCCCTGTGGACGAGCGGGCGTTTGGAGAACGAAGCCAAAGCCGCCGCCCAACGCGTGGCGCAAGCGAAACTGGAGATCGAGCGCCTGCAGCTAGCGGTGCAGCGCCAAGCGAGCCAGGCTTGGATCGACTACCAAGCCTGGCTCGCGGCCACGGCTACAGCGACACGCCCCACAGCCGCCGCCCAGCAGATTCTCGAACTAGCCGAACTCCGCTACCAATCCGGCCTCGCGACGACGATTGACACGGTGACCGCCCAAGCGAATGTAGCGGATGCCGACGACGCCCTGATCCGTTCACGCTACGCGACGCTCCTAGCCCAAGCCCGCCTGGCCGCTGTCTCCGGAGACGTGCGGTCGTTTCTGCCTCGCTAACTATTCACCGGGACGTTTGAACGGAACGACGCATACGCCGTCGATAAACTTGTCGAGAATAATCGAAGCATCCTTGTCCACGTTGCGGTAGGTAGCGGTCTCGCCGAAGACGCCGAGCGTCCGCCAACGAGTACCATCGGCCCGCTCCCCTCTCGCGTCATAAATAGTCCTCCCGTCAATTTCGAAGCAAACCTCTTCGAGTTTCCGGGATGCCCAAACGTCGGGGTTGAGGGGCCAGCCTCCGCCCCACGTTGGGCCGCTGCCGTGAGCGATTCTCCGATCCCCTTTCGGTGTTTTTGAAAGGTACGAGCGGATTCCATAGTCAACATCTCGACCTTGCTCACTCGCCTGGATCTGGGGCATCGGAGCAAAGCGAAACGAAGCATCCAACCCTTCGAGCGTCACGAACGCTTCAGTCCCGGAACAGGCTCGCAACGTCCGGGTAATCGGCTTAAGCACTAACTGCATTTCATCATCTGCCGCTATGTCTCCGGTTCGCAAGAAGGCGCTCGCGTATCCGGCCTTCCGGATTACGATCGCCGGGGCCCTTGTAGCGATGCGAAATCGACCCTGACTATTGGTAGATGGGACACCGTCAAGAGCGGCATGGAAGATGAGAGCATCTTTAACCGGAGCATTATCTTGGTCAACAACAAGACCATTGATGGTCCGGGCCTCAGACAGCAGCAGATCTTTAGACGCTTGCCCACCTAGGCCCATCGCAAGGAGAAAACCAATCGCAAAGACTTTCATAGCCTAGGATCGCATCGGACCTTTGGGATCCCAAGCGCCGGGAAGCTTCTTGCACTGTCGCAGCGATCAACCCGCCGCCTGATGCAACGCAATCCTATTCCCCTCGCTATCCGCAAACTCCGCCACAAACCCATTCTTCCCCACCGCCGTCTTCGGATACAGCGTCTTCCCCCCGTTCGCCCCCGCCAGCCCCCATGTCTTCTCAATATCCGCCGTCGCAAAGTACACAATCGGACCCGTCATCGCCGGAACATACACCTCGCCCTTCGCGAGCGCCCCACTCGCCCCCGCCCCGCCCTCCACCGCCGGAAACAGCGCCATCTCATTTCCATCCACCTGCTCCCGAACGAGCCGATACCCCAGCACCGCCTCATAGAAGCGCACCGCCCGATCCATATCCTGCACCGGAATCTCAAAGTAGCTAACCGGGTTCATCCCCTTCTCCTCGCGCCTCCCACACCCCACCAAAAGTAGCAGTCCAACAACCAGAATCGCTCGCATCCTTCCAGCGTAGTACGCCCCTCCAACTGCCCACCAGATTCCTGATAAAGTCATACCCAGCAGCCCATGCGCACCTTCCCGCTCCTCCTCCTCCCCTCTCTCCTCCTCGCCCAACAGAACTGGCGATCCTGGTCCGGCTCGAACGACGGCAACCGCTACTCCCCCCTCACCCAGGTCAACAAAGCCAACGTCAAGCAACTCAAAGTCGCCTGGGAGTACAAATCGGGCGACGCCGACCCCCGCGGTCGCACCGCCATCCAGTGCACCCCCATCATCGTCGACGGCGTCCTCTACGCCACCACCCCCACCCTCGACGCCATCGCCCTCGACGCCGCCACCGGCAAAGAAATCTGGCGCTTCGCCCCGCCCGCCTCCCGCTTCCGCGGCGTCAACCGCGGCGTCATGCTGTGGGAAGAAAAGGGCGAAAAACGCATCTTCTACGCGGCCGGTGCCCAACTCTTCGCCCTCGACGCCAAAACCGGCAAAGCCATCCCCTCCTTCGCCGCCGATGGCCGTCTCGACCTCTCCAAAGACCTCGACCGCGACCCGCCCGGAGCCTTCAACGGAGCCACCTCCCCCGGCGTCATCTATAAGGACCTCATCATCATCGGCTCCAGCGTCGGAGAAGGCCCCCGCATGGCCGCCCCCGGCCACATCCGCGCCTACGACGTCCGCACCGGCAAACGCCGCTGGATCTTCCACACCATCCCCCACCCCGGCGAGTTCGGTTACGAAACCTGGCCCAAAGACGCCTGGAAAACCTCCGGCGGCACCAACAACTGGGGCGGCATGAGCCTCGACGAAACCAAAGGCATCGTCTACGTCTCCCTCGGCTCCCCCTCCTTCGATTACTACGGCGCCGACCGCGTCGGCGATAACCTCTTCGGCAACTCCCTCGTCGCCCTCGATGCCAACACCGGCAAGCGCATCTGGCACTACCAAACCGTCCACCACGACATCTGGGACATGGACCTCCCCGTCAACGCCAACCTCATCCAATGGCGCGGCAAACCCGCCGTCGCTCAGATCACGAAGCAAGGCTACGTCTTCGTCCTCGACCGCGAAACCGGCAAGCCCCTCCTCCCCGTCGAAGAGCGCCCCTTCCCCGCCTCCACCATTCCCGGCGAGGTCACCGCCAAAACCCAGCCCATCCCCCTGAAGCCCCCGCCCTTCTCGCCCCAACACTTCGAACCCAGCGACATCACCCCCGAAGTGAAGGCCCATTTCACCGAAATGTCGAAGGATTGGCTCAACCAGGGCATGTACATCCCCGCCAGCCGCCTAGGCACCGTCATGCTCCCCGGCACCGTCGGCGGAGGCCTCTGGGGCGGTGCCGCGGCTGACCCCGCCAAGGGCATCCTCTACGTCAACTCCCAAAATCTCCCGTCCATCATGCAGATCATCGACGCCCCGGCCGGCTCGCCGTATCCCTATCAAATCGGCGGCTACCGCAAGCTCCGCGATGAAAAGGGCAACCCCGGCGTCAAACCCCCGTGGGGCCAACTCACCGCCATCGACCTTAACAAGGGTGAGTTCCTCTGGCAGAAAGTGCTCGGCAAAAACGATACGACCGAAAAGGACGTCGGCACCGAAAACTTCGGCGGGCCCATCCTCACCGCCGGCGGACTCGTCTTCATCGGGGCCACCCGCGACGAGATGTTCCGCGCCTTTGACGCCGCCACCGGCACCATTCTCTGGGAAGCCAAGCTCCCCGCCGGCGGCTACGCCACCCCGGCCACGTACTCGCTCAACGGCAAGCAGTACATTGTCATCGCTTGCGGCGGCGGCGCCCGACTCACTACCAAGTCAGGAGACTCCTACGTTGCGTTTGCTCTGCCTTAGTCTCTTCGCCCTGGCACTTACGGGTGCCGATCAGCCGATTCCTTACAGCCACAAGACTCATCTCAAGATGGGCCTCAAGTGCAACGAGTGCCACACCATGCCGGGCAAGGGCGAACTCGCCACTTACCCAGCCGAGTCCAAGTGCATGACCTGCCACGTCGCGGTGAAGAAAGAGAGCCCGCACATCCAACTCCTCGCCGAATACGCCCGCAAGAAGGCTCCGGTCCCCTGGGTCCAGGTCTACAAACTACCCGAATTCGTCTGGTTCTCCCACAAAATCCACGCGGTAGCGGACTGCGCCCGCTGCCACGGCCCGGTCGCCGAACGCGAAGTGATCACGAAGGAAAAGCCGATCACCATGGTCGCCTGCATGGCCTGCCACGACGAACACAAGGCCTCCAACGAGTGCAACTTGTGCCACAACCCCGCCTGATCAACGCTTCAACACCGGCCTTTGAAGCGACTAGGCGGGGAGCGACCAGTATCGCGGACGGCTTAGCGGATAGCGATCCGAACAATCTGCGCACTCCGCGTAGCCCCGTCACCGAGTTCGACCTGGAGGTTCAACAGTCCTCCGGTCTCAACTGGCGGAATGCGCAAATTCATTTGAATGATTCCCGCAATCAAGCCCGGGGCATTGCCGCAGTAAAGCACCTCGGCTGCCACGCCGGAGACCCAGACCTTGGGGCGAAACACCGGGCTCGACACTGCCCCCGCCGCTACCGCTCCATCCTCCTGCGCCGGACTCATTCGCCCGAGCCCAGTAAGCCAGACTGAGACGACGGATCCTCGTAATGCCCCATTCTGCGGGGTATTCAACGTGCCATCCTCGTTCAACGCGGCAGCGTGGCCCGCCCTGTCCCCACCTTGAACGAACACCCCCGGAGAAGTCGCTGCCACCTCCACTTTTATTGGGGGTAGCGAGCCAGAGGCCGTCCGGACCTCGACAATCGCCGGGCGCTCACCGAGGAGACCGAACGGCACGACAGCGTTGATCTGCGTTGAGCTCGAATAAAGAATTGGGGCGGGTTGGCCGTTCACCAGGACCTTTCCGCCTGACGCTTCCGTTGGCATCCCGTCTCCCAACAGAGTGATCAGTCCACCAGGCACGAGCGGGCCGCGGCGCAAACTGGCGGCGCTGAGGATACATCGGACCTCCACGCGCGGAAGATCTCGGATGTCCACCGAGTCAAACAGTCGGGAATCACTTCTGATACGAAAGTGGCCGCCCTTGTCCAAGGCCACGGCCGTGTTTCCAAGATACCTTTGCAGACGGGTGGAACTATTCGGCTCGAACACGCCAATGACTTGGGGCCCGAAACCATTCCCCGGCGCAGGTTCGAAGCACGGATCGGTTGCAACAGGGTCGGTCAGGAGCCCTCTGAAATAAACATTCCCAGCGGGACTTAGGGCGATCGCGGCGATTGTATCGCTGCGGGAGGAACCAAGATAGGTGCTGTAAAGGAGGCGCGAGCCGTCGGCGCTGAGGCGGCCGAGGATTGCTCCGCCGTAGCTGGTTTGGAAGGCGTTTGGGGTGAGAGGAAAATCCGGCGCGTAAAAAGTGTGGGCGGCGAAGACGGCGTCTCCATTGGCGTCCAGAGCCAGAGCCGACATCTGATCGTCGCCCGAGCCACCGAAAACGCTGGAGTAAAGCAGCGAAGACCCCTCGGCGTTGAACTTAACGAGGAAGGAGTCGGCACCGGTCCCGGGGTACGAGAACGAGCCCGGCGTAGTGGGAAAGAGGGTGTAACCAGCGCCGCCCAGACGGGCGAAGGACAGAGTAGAGGCGGTGAAGCCCGCGAGGTAAACCTGTCCGAGTTCGTTCACCGCGATCGCGGCGGCGTGATCGGCAAAAGTGCCGCCCAGCAGGGTAGCGAAACGGACGGCGGCGCCGTCTGGGCTGAGTTTGAGAAGGAAAGCATCCGCATTCTCAAGGTAACGGCGTGTTTGAAACGCCCCGGGCGTCGTCGGAAAGTCGGCATCAGAAGTGGAACCGGCAATGAAGCTGTGACCGGAGGCGTCGATAGCGAGGACGCTACCGGGGGCGGGGAGACGCGTAGAAAAGACGGCGCGAGAGCCATCGGGACTTAGCTTGGTGACGAAACCGACGCCCTCGGAACGGTAGGCTCCGGGTGTGACGGGGAAGTCCGGGGAGCCCGTTCGACCGGTGATCGTTACGCTGCCGGCGGGGTCGACGGCGAGGGCGGAGATCCAGTCGTCGCGGGTGCCACCAAGGTAGGTGAGATAAAGTAGGCGGGAACCGGTTGGATCTATTTTGGCCACGAAACCGTGCCGGCAAAGGATGGGAATTCCGGGTCCACCGCCCGGGCGCGGGATGAACCCACAGGTGGACTCTACCGCGGTCGATTGATAGGCACCGGGCGTGACCGGAAGGTTGCGGGAATCAGTGGCGCCAGCAACATACAGATTGCCTGCCGCGTCGAGGCCGGAAGCGGTGATGTAGCCCTGCCCAAAGACCGCCTGGTAGTTTAGAGGTGTCTGCGAACGAAGGGAACTCGCGAGGAAGACGCTGAAAAAAAGGACCCGCGTAGTAACCACGGTGGTAACTCCTGGAATCAGAGGTTGGCTTGGGCGCGAACTTTCTGTAGTCTATCATTCCTTGGGTTGCAAAACGTTTTCAGAAGCGCCGCCGGACTCTCCTTACGACGAACTGACTCTTGATACCTTCTCGACGCGTTGACCCGCCTCGACCCCGGAGCCACAAGAACAATCTCGCCTACTTCTTCATCCGCTCGTAGTAATCCCGCGTGAGTTCATGAATGCTCCGCCCCTGCGGCGTCTCCAGCCCTTTCAACACCAGCGGCCGATCCGCCGCCACCCGCTCCTGCCCCAGCTTGAACTTACCCTCCACCTTCTCAATCGTCATCTCATAAGCCACAATCCCCTGCCGCATCCCCTTCAAGTAAGCCGCCGGCATCTTCGTCAAGTCCCAGATCTTCTCGCCGCCATACTTACTCTCGTTCTTCTTTACTAGCTTCACCAGACTCTGCGCAAAAGCCTCATCGTCGTCGATCCGCCGCGGCTTCCCACTCACATTCACCACCGCGAAGTTCCACGTCGGCACCGCCCGTTCCGCCGTATACCAATTCGGCGAAATGTAGGCGTGCGGCCCGTGAAACACCACCACCGCCTCTTCCATCCCCGTCAGCACGGCGTTCTGCGAATTGCCCACCGCCAAATGCCACCAAACCTTGCCCCACCCATTCGCCGACCGTTCGAGCAGCGTCGGCACGTTCGTCGTCTGAATTCCACCCTTCGCCGTAATCACCATCGCGAAGGCGTACTCTTCCATAAAATCCAGCAGCAGCGGCTTGTCTTTCTCCGCTTGCCGCTCCGGAATGTAGATGCTCTGGCCCTCCGCTTCCGCCGAAGCGGTCAAGGCCGAAAGGGCCAACAGAAAATCTCGACGTTCTGGCATTCCCCAATCTAACCGAAAATCGAACGCCGAAACAATCCGAACCAGTGCCGAAGATCGTTGCGTTACCCCTTCAGCCTCGCTTAACAATATTTCACCCCAACCATCACTGCGGCCCGCACTTTCAAGGGTCATCAAAAACTTCTATGCAGCCAGAGCCCTCCAGGGCTTCCCTTCGAAAACGCTTCTGTCTATACTACGGACAACGAGGTTAACCTAGTCCTGCTAGTCTGCCCTCCCCGTACCCTTCATAAAGCGCGTATTTCTCGCTCCGTTGCGATCCCGGCTCCCCGGTCTTTCCCGAGCCAAAAATCCAAACAGTTTTAGGGGATCTATATGAAAAGAATGCGACTGAGCCTTGCGCTCGGGCTGATGACCTTTCTGATGTGCCAAACCGTCAGCTGGGCACAAAGTGTGTCCGGCAGCCTTCGCGGCAGTGTGGTGGACCAAGCAGGTGCATCCATCGTCAACGCAAAAGTGACATTACTCGAAGAAGCGACAGGCGTCTCTCGGAGCACGTTGAGCTCAAACGCGGGAGAATACGTATTTGTAAACATTAATCCAAACACCTACTCGGTGATTGTCGAACAAGCTGGTTTTAAAAAGACGGAACGCAAGGGCGTGATTGTCGCGACCCAGCAATACGTGACTTTAGATCTTAAGTTGGATGTTGGCGATGTGACGCAGAGCATCATGGTTACCGAAGAGACTCCGTTACTCGAGTCGGCTTCCGCTTCCACCGGACAAGTGATCGATCGCCAGAAGCTGATCGATCTGCCAAACCTGGGCCGAAACCCCTTTATGATGTCCCGCCTCGCCCCGACCGTCGTGCAAGTGGGCAACCCTGCCTACGCACGCATGCAGGACCAAAGCGGCAGCTCGCAGATTTCGATCGTCGGCGGTCCCGTCCGCGGCAACAACTATCTGCTCGATGGTATCCCGATCACCGATTTCTCCAATCGCGCGATCATCGTTCCGTCCCTCGAAGCCGTCGAAGAAATGAAGGTGCAGATTTCGACCTACGACGCCGAAATGGGCCGCACCGGTGGCGGCATGTTCAACACCTACCTCAAGAGTGGTGGCAACTCCTATCACGGCAGTCTGATGGGATATATGCGCCAAACGGAATGGTTGGCGAATACGTTCTTTAACAATCGGAATGGGCGCGCGATCACCGATCAGCCTTTCCGTAACTACGCCGGCAGCTTTGGAGGAAAGGTCTTTATTCCGAAGGTTTACGACGGCAAGAACCGCACCTTCTTCTGGCTGGGCTTCGAAGGGTATCGCGACACCCAAGCGGCCTCTCGCGAACAGTTCACGCCCAGCGCGGCCGAACGAATTGGTGACTTCTCGCGGTCGCTGACTTCG
This sequence comes from Acidobacteriota bacterium, assembly GCA_026394015.1. Classification (GTDB taxonomy): domain Bacteria; phylum Acidobacteriota; class Terriglobia; order Bryobacterales; family Bryobacteraceae. The sequence continues at coordinate 6,049 of JAPKZA010000246.1, read as the reverse complement.
GCTGGAGCGCAGCTGACAATTTTTGATCCGCTGACCACCACCGCCGCCGGTGCGCGGTCCGCGTTCCCGGGCAACATCATCCCGGCCAATCGCATTGACACCGTCGGTCGCAACATCGCCGCCACCTTCGAACAACCGACCAAAGCCGCTCGCTTCTACGGTGACAACAACCTCGCCGGCGCGGGCCCCCTCGCCTCGGTTGCCGACCAGAGGTTCATCAAGCTCGATCACACTCTGTTCAGCTGGTGGCGTGCCAACGTCAGCTACCTTGGCTATAACTCCGACGAACCGGGTGAGAATCCTTACCCCTCCATCTCCTCTCCGGACCAGTGGGTCCTGGGTCGTATTGTGAACGCGACGCAAATCACGAATACCATTACGCCCAACGCGACGACGGTGATTGCGGTTCGCTACGGCTTCAACCGCTTCCCGAACATCGGTACGCAGAAGAGCCAGAACTTCAACGTGGCGAGCCTTGGCTTCAGCAACGCGTTCGTCCGCGACATCCCGTCGCAGACCTTCCCTAACGTGGCGATGCAGACCGCCTACTCCATGGGAACAAACAACAACTTCAACTACGTGCACCACTCGAACAATCTCGGGGTGAACGTATCGAAGTTTATCGGCAAGCACAGCGTCAAGCTCGGCTATGATTACCGCAAGCTGGGTGATTCCGGGGTCGATTACGGCAACAGTTCCGGTGCCTTCACGTTCAACCTGAACTTTACCCGTTCCGGCGCTAGCAGTGGCACCGGCGGCTCGGACGTTGCCAGCCTCTTACTGGGTGCGCCCAGCGGGGCCACCGGCTTCATCCCGACGAAGCTTTTCCAATACTTAAACTACTACGGCATGTACATCCAGGATGACTTCCGCGTGTCGAAGAAGTTGACGCTCAACTTGGGCTTGCGCTGGGAACGGGAATCGGGGTTGCAGGAACGCAACAACAACCTGATCACCACCTTTGACCCCACCGCGGTCAATCCGCTCCAGGCGAGCGCGGGTGTTCCGACACTTGGCGTCTTCCGCTTCTCTGGCGTGAATGGTGCTCCCACCCAAACGTCCAACTACAAGCAGAACAAGTTCTCCCCGCGTATCGGCATGGCTTACCAGCTGAATGACAAAACCATCCTCCGCGGTGGCTACGGCATCTACTGGGCGCCGGCTTTCCCACTCGGCGCACCGTTCAATAGTGAAGGCATCACTGCCACGACCAATCCCGCCACGGATATCAACGGACTGCCGCAGGTACAACTCAGCAATCCGTTCCCGAACGGCCTGGACAAGCCGGTAGGTAGTTCTCTCGCCGGACTCACCGGTATTGGTAAGGCCATGAGCGTCTTTGCTCCGAATGCCACCAGTGGCCGTGTCCAGCAGTTTAGCTTCGACCTGCAGCGCCAGTTGTGGGGCGGCATGGTGCTAACCGCCGGATACGCCGGATCCCGCAGCAGCAATCTGACTTGGACGGCGGCGACGTTGAACATGAATCAGCTCAACCCCTCCAACTTTAGCCAAGGGGCAACGCTGCGGCAGACCGTGCCCAACCCCTACTTTGGTAAGGGCGGATTGAATGTCATCGGAACCACGACGGTTGAGCGGCAGCGGCTGTTGCGGCCCTACCCCGGCTTCGACTCGGTAAACTACCTGAACCAGAGTTACGCCAACGCCGACTACAATGCGTTGACCCTCCGCGTGCAGAAGAACATGGCCAATGGCCTCACCGTAATCTCGGCCTTGACCTTCTCGCAGAATAAAGACAACGCGGGCGGCGGCCCTGGCAACAACCTGAACGCCGGCAATGCGGGTCCGCAGGATGTCTACAATCTGGGGGCCGAGTATGGCTTGAGCTACGTCAACTCTCCCCGTCGCTGGACCAACTCGGTCTCTTACGAACTACCGTTCGGCAAGGGACGGCACTTCCTCGGCGGCATCAATCGCTTAACCGATATGGCGATCGGCGGCTGGAGCATCAACGCGGTTTCCACCATCCAGACCGGCTATCCCCTGCAAATCTTTGCCGACAACAACCTGAACTCACCGTTTGGTTTTGCCCGGCAACGCCCGAACATGACGAGCACCGCACCGGCCGCGTCCGGCAGCTTTGCGCAAAGGATCGACGGTTGGCTGAACCCCGCTGCTTTCTCCACCGCTCCCATCTACACCTTTGGCGACACCCCCCGCACCATCGATACGCGTGGGCCTGGCCAAGTCAACTGGGACATCTCGGTGTTCAAGACCGTCACCGTGTTCGAACGGTTCAAAGCACAGTTCCGTGCTGAGGCTTTGAATGCGATGAACACTCCCATGTTCCGGGGCCCGAATACGGCCTTCGGCAACGCGGCCTTCGGGCGCATCACCTCGCAGGCAAACTTCCCGCGCATGCTGCAACTCGGCCTGCGCTTGTACTTCTAACCAAGCGGAGTCTACCTCGGCCGTCGGATATGCCAACCAATTGGCCCGTCCGGCGGCCGAGCCGCGTTTAGGGGTGAGCTTACGAAACCCAGCCGCCAAGCAACGACAACCATCTGGAATTTCGATATGATGATGACGCGAGGTTCTCGATTACTCGCCGGAATAATCATGCTTTCTCTCCGCTCCGCCTCCCTCGCCTGCTGCCTAACCCTCAGCGCCCTAGCCCAGCAGTTACCCGACGGCCACCCCAGCCTCCCGAACTCCAGCCAGCGCCAAAAGCTCTCCGCCCTCACGGCCTCCGTCCGTGGCGATGCCGCCGCCCCCGCCGGCCCCATTGTCCGCCGTAACTTCATCGACGAACACCTCTTCGGCGCCATGCAGCGCGACCACATCCCCCACGCGCCCCTCGCCTCCGATGAAGAGTTCTTTCGCCGCCTCCACCTCGACCTCACCGGCCGCATCGGCAGCTCCCTCGACCTTGAGAAATTCGTCGCCTCCCCTGACCCCGCCAAGCGCGACAAACTCATCGACGAACTCACCGTCTCCCACGCCTTCAAAGCCCGCTGGACGTACTGGTTCGGAGACCTCGCCAAAACCGCCGCCAACCGCGTCGGCAACGAAGGCAAGAATCTCTTCTATAAGTGGATCTACGACAATATCCACCTCAACCGCCCCTACGACCAAATCGTCCGCGACATGCTCACCGCCAACGCCTCCAGCAACTGGTACAACGGCCCCGCCAGCTATGTCGCCCGCTGGGTCGTCATCGGCCTAACCTGCGAAGACACCGTCCACGAAGACACCTCCGACGAACTCGCCATCTCCGCAGTCAAGCACTTCATGGGCGTCGATCTCTCCTGCGTCTCCTGCCACGATGGAGCCAACCACCTCGAAAAGATCAATCTCCACCTCGCCTCCCGTAAGCGCGAAGAGCTCTGGAAAACCGCCGCCTTCTTCGGCGGCACCCGCGTCCTTCGCCGCGTCGAAATCGATACCAGCCGCGACGAATACTCGATCGACGATGAAGGCCCCGGCTACGACGCCGCCGCCCGCACCGTCGTCCGCGTCCCCCGCAACGGCAAAGGAAAACTCGAACCCGCCTTCCTCTTCAACGGCGAAAAGCCCTCGCCCACCAAGCCCCTCCGCTCCGAATTCGCCCGCATCCTCACGAGCCACCCCCAGTTCGACCGCTCCACCGTCAACATGTTCTGGGCCGAAATGATGGGCGTTGGCATCGTCGACCCGCCCCTCGAATTCGACCTCCTCCGCCAGGATCCCACCAAACCCCCTCCCGCCCCCTGGACCCTGCAACCGTCCAACCCGGAACTCCTCGACGCCCTCGCCGCCGACTTCCGCGCCCACAACCACGACCTCCGCCACCTGTTCCGTACCATCGCTAAATCCAGCGCCTATCAACTCTCTTCCCGCTTCCCCGGTGAATGGAAGGAAGCCTACGCCAAATACTTCGCCCGCCGCTTCGTCCGTCGTCTCACCGCCGAACAACTCCACGATTCGCTCATCTTCGCCACCAACCTCCAAACCAAAATCCCCATCCGCGGCACCAATATCAGCGTCGACTACGCGACCGAACTCCGCTCCCCCGAAGACCTGAAACAACCCTTCCCCGGCGCCAAGGATCTCTACTTCTTCCTCGATTCCTTCGGCCAAACCAACCGCGAATACTCCGAAAGAACCAACGAGGGCGACGTCACCCAAGCCGTTCTCCTGCTCAATAGCCCGTTCGTGCGAGGCCAAGTCCGCTCCGTCCCCGGCAGCTTCCTCCACTCCCTCCTCAGCACCCCGTCTGCTCCGGAGCAACGCATCGATAAACTCTTTCACCGTTTCCTCCTCCGCGCCCCGGCTCCGGAGGAACTGCGCCTCTCCCTCGCCGTCATCGCCAGCGGAGACGCCAAAGCCTACGAAGACCTCCAATGGCTCCTCGTCAACAAAGTCGAATTTCTCTTTCACTACTAGAGGCCTTCCCATGCCCAACCTCCTCGACAATTTCCTCACCCGCCGCGAAATGTTCCGCGTCGGCGCCACCTCCGTCGGCGCCTACAGCTTCTCGCCGTTGCTCCAAACCCAGGCCCGCGCCGCCCAGTCCACCAAGCCCCGCAACTCCGCCCGCTTCGTCATCTGGGTCATGCTCGACGGCGGTGCTTCCCACGTCGATACCTGGGACCTCAAACAGGGCCCCTGGACCCCGCCCGACTTCGACGTCCAAGAACTCCAGCCCGGCCTCAAGTGGCCCATAGGCCTGTTCCCGCAACTCGCAAAACAACTCCCCCGCACCGCCCTCGTCCGCTCCCTCGAAGCCTGGGACAGCGTGCACGGCCGAGCCCAATACTACGTCCAATCCGCCCACTCGCTCAACCCCGCGCTGCATAAAGAGATTCCCTCCGTCGGCTCCGTCGTCGCCATGGAATGGCTGCAGCGCCGACGGCCCACCGACTCCCTCCCCTCCTACGTCGCCCTCAACGTCACCCAGAATCAGGCCGGCCTCCTCAAGTCCGGCTTCCTCCCGGCCCTGCACTCCCCTTTCCATATCCAAACCCAAACCAGCCTCTCCGCTTACGCCGTCGAGAACGCCGACGAGAAGGCCGAATTCCAGCGCCGCTGGGCTTTGCTTAAGGATTTTGACGCCCGCCTCCGCAACGATAGCTCGCTCCAAGCCAAGGCCTATCGCGACTACAACGACCACTACGAATCCGCCGTCCGCCTGCTCGTCGATCCCCGCACCGCACCGCTCTTCCAGCTTTCGAAGGAAGAGAAAGCCCGCTACGGCTCCAGCCCTCTCGGCGACGCCTGCCTCATCGCCCGCAATCTCGTCGAAGCCGACTCCGGCACCCATTTTATCTTCCTGCAGCAACCCGGCTGGGACCACCATTCCGACATCTATCAGCGCAAAAACATCTACAAGCAGTGCGCCGAGCTGGACCCCGCGCTCTCGAACTTACTCGAAGATCTCGCCACTCGCAAACGCCCCGATGGTCGTTCGCTGCTGGATGAAACGCTCGTCATCTCCGCCGGCGAATTCGGCCGAACCCCGGGCCTCGTCAGCGCCGGCCTCAAGGGCCGCGATCACTACCAGTACGCCTTCTCCGGCCTCTTCGCCGGCGGCGGGGTGAAGGGAGGCCAGATCATCGGCAAGACGAACGAGGATGGCTCGAAGGTCCTCGACGCCGGTTGGGGAGCCAAGCGTTCCATCTACATGGAAGACATCGCGACCACGATCTACTCCGCCATGGGCATCGACTGGCGGAAGAAGATCACCGGCACCCCCTCCGGTCGGGACTTCTATTACATCGAGCCCTTCGCCGCGCAGAAAATGATCGTCAGCCGTGAGATCGAACCGCTCTTCGGGTAACGTTGACGCGTCGCTCCGTCTCGCTCCTGGCCTCCGCAACCGTGAGCGCACGCCCACCCGCGCTCGAGCCTGATCCTGGAAGAGTTCGGGCGAGACTCCCGATCCGGCTCAGGTGTCGCGCCACCGAAGCCGCCATGGGTTGCGTGTACCACGATAGTTAGAGCCCGTCCAGAATTACCCCATTTTCGACACCGGACCCCCTCTCGCGGGAAAGTACTTTGCGTAAGAGAGCGATTGCCGCCCTCTCCGGCCCCTTTCGCCGCCAACATCGTC
>JAPKZA010000229.1 GCA_026394015.1 Acidobacteriota bacterium | reverse complement strand
TTTTCTCGAGTACGCCGAGCATTTGGAGGATTCCGATGCCGCCGGAACTGGGGGGCGGGGCGGTGATGATCTCATAGCCGCGATAGGTTCCCGACAGGGGAGCGCGCTCGGCGGCGACATAGTTCTTGAGATCGCTTACGGTAAACAGGCCGCCGACCTTCTCCATCGCGGCAACCATTTTGCGGGCGGTTTCGCCTTCGTAGAAGTCTTTGGGGCCGACCTTCTGGATTCGTTCGAGGACGGCGCCGAGCTCGGGCTGGGTGAGGAGTTCGCCGGGTTCGTAGAACTTGCCGTCGCGTTGGAAGATGCGGCGGGAGTCGGCAAATTGCGCCAGGTTCTTGGCGCTCTTCAGGGTATTGGAGAGGCCGTAGCCGACCGGGAAACCAAGCTTCGCCAATTTCACGGAGGGGGCGACGAGATCAGCCCATTTGGCCTTGCCGTACTTCTTGTGGGCGAGTTCGAAGCCGCGGACGGTGCCGGGGATGCCGGCGGCGCGCCAGCCGAGCAGGGAGTCGCGAGTCGGTTTCCCGTCCTTGTCGAGGTACATGTCGCGCGACGATTTTTCGGGAGCGCGTTCGCGGAAGTCAATAAAAGTCGTCCGACCGTCGGCGAAGCGGACGAGCATGAAGCCGCCGCCGCCGATGTTGCCGGCCGAAGGATGGGTGACGGCCAGCGCGAGGCCTACCGCGACGGCGGCATCAACTGCGTTGCCACCGGCTTGTAGAACGGCGACGCCGGCATCGGTGGCGTGGATCTCGCGAGAGACGACCATGGCCTTGCGCGCGCGAACCGGAGTAGCGGCGGAGAGCGGGGCGAGTAGTGTAGCTACCGCGAGGGACAGCGCAAGGAGTTGGCGCATAATTTCCTATGGTATCGCTCTAATGAGTCGTCGCTGCGCGGCGTCGCCATTCAAACAGCGCGATGCCGGTCGCGACGCTGACGTTGAGGGAGCCGATCTTGCCGTACATGGGGATTTTGACAAGCAAATCGCAATTACGGGCGACGAGTTCATGAAGGCCGGCACCCTCGCCGCCAACGACGAGAACGGTGGGCACATTGAACTGGACCTGGTCATATAGCTCGGTCCCGTGCTCGGTGAGGCCGTAGATCCAGTAGCCTTCTTTCTTCAGTTTTTCGAGCGTCTGGGCCACGTTGCCGATGCGGACGATGGGCATATGGGCGAGTGCGCCCGCCGCGGCCTTGGCGGCAACTTCGGTGACGGGGGCGGCGCGACGGTCCGGCAGCAGGATCGCGTCGGCACCGGCGGCATGCGCGGAGCGGATAATGGCGCCCAGATTATGGGGATCTTCGATGCCGTCCAGCAGGACGAGGAGCTGAGCGGTGGCCGGAAGCTCGGCGAACTGGGCGTAACGCTGGCCGGAAGTGAAAGCGACGACTCCTTGGTGGGACGCGGCTTTGCTGGCGCGGTCGAGGGCCTCCCGGGGCTCGTAGCGCACGGGGACATTGGCCTGTTTGGCGAGGTCGATGATGAGTTGGACCTTGGGGCCGCCGGCGCCTTTGGCGACGAGAATTCGCTCGACGGGTTGACCGGCGCGGAGCGCCTCGGTGACGGGATGGATTCCGGATAAAACTTGCATGGAAATTCCATGGTAGCGCTGGTGCCGCCGGTCGGTGCATAATACAGCAAAGTGTCTGCGCGTAAACGGCCAGAAGCGAGTCCGGAAGGAGACATTCTTCCCGATACACCGGAGATCCCCAACAAGCTTTATTTTCGCATCGGCGAGGTAAGTAAATTGGCTGGGGTGAAGGCTTATGTATTGCGTTACTGGGAAACTGAGTTTACCCAGTTGCGACCGAAGAAGAGTGGCACGAACCAGCGGTTGTATCCACGGAAAGAGGTGGAATTGATCCTGGAGATCAAGCACCTGCTTTATGATAAGCGGTATACCATCGAAGGGGCGAAGAAGACGCTGGGATTCAAGGGCAAGGCCGTGGTGCTGGAAAAAACGGCGTTGAAGCCTCGCAAGCAAGCGGCGTTGTTCGCGATGGAAGAAGGGATTCCACGGGAGAGTTGGGACGAGGTACGGGCCGAGTTAAGATCGGTCTTAAAGCTGTTGAAATAGATTAAAGTCGGCTGGGGTGGTGGTCGAAGAGTGCTGTAAGGCTCCCATCTCATGATTGCTCTGACTCGTATCAACGGTCTACCGATGATGCTCAATGACGATTTGATCGAACAGATCGAATCGATCCCGGATACCATCGTTCGTTTGACGAACGGCCAGAAGCTCGTCGTTCGAGAGACGCCGTCGGAGGTCGTAGACCGGGTAGTCGCATTCCGCCAAAGGGTCAATCAGTGTAGTCCCTTACTGACGGTAGGCCATGGCCGGTAGCACTGGGAAGCTGCGACCGGACTTAGCCACGCTAGGCGGCCTAGTGGTGGCCGCGCTGGCCATTCTGGGTGGACTCCTCCTGGAAGGAGGCTCGCTTCAGGATATCGCCCAACATACGGCGCTGCTGATTGTCCTGGGCGGCACGATGGGGGCGGTGATGGTCCACTACCCGCTGAACACGCTGCGGGGCGGGGTGATGCGGTTGCGGGACGTGATTTTTGAATCGCCTCGATCCAAGCCGGACATTATCGAAGAGGTAGTGGCGCTGGCGACCAGGGCTCGTCGCATGGGGCTGATCTCGTTGGAGGATGAGTTTGACGCAATCCAGGATCCGTTCTTGCTCAAGGCGCTCAAGATGGCAGTGGACGGGGTGGACACCAACGAGCTGCGGCGGATTATGGAATTGGACATCGCCGTGCGAGAGGCGCGGGCGGAGCAAGAAGCCAAAATCTGGGAGAGCGCGGGGAGCTACGCGCCGACCGTAGGCATTATCGGAGCCGTGATGGGGTTGATTCAAGTGATGAAGAACTTGGCGGACATCGACCGCGTGGGACACGGAATTGCCGTGTCGTTTGTCGCCACGGTCTACGGCGTGGCCTTGGCGAATCTTCTATTCCTGCCGGCGGGAAACAAGATCAAAGGCCGAGCGCGCATGGAGAGCGAGGCCAGAGAGATGATGATCGAAGGGGTACTCGCGATCGTCGATGGGTTGAACCCGAAGCTGATCAAAGACAAGCTGGAGACGTATTTGGACGTCGATCCGGTTGCGTCCCCGGCTCGCCCGAGTCCACAGAGGGCGGCATGAGGCAACCGCGGCGGCGTGGACAACCCGAGCCGGAGAACCATGATCGGTGGCTCGTCTCCTACGCCGATTTCATCACCCTCTTGTTCGCTTTTTTTGTCGTGATGTTTGCCAGCTCTCAGGCCGATAAAGGCCGCCAGCAACAAGTTTCCGACAGCATCAAGCGCGCGCTTGAAAACGACCACCTCGTCGCCAAGATCGCCGGGATTCTCGGCGGAACGCCGGACGACAAGGGAAAAGGGAACGCTCAATGGAAAGGGCCCGGCGGTAGCCAAGCCGAGCTTCGCCCTACTCTGGAGCGTCTGATGGTCGAGTTGAAGAAAGAAGTTTCGGATGGTTCGATGCAGGTGCAGATGACGCAGCGCGGTCTTGTCGTCAGCCTGCGCCAAGCCGGCTTCTTTCCGTCGGGTGACGATGGGGTCTACGAGACGGCACTGCCGAGCATCGAGAAGGTCGCCAAGAGCGTCCAAAATCTCCCCAACCCCATCCGTCTTGAAGGCCATACCGATTCGATCCCGATTCAGACCGACCGCTTCCGCAGCAATTGGGACCTATCGGCTGCCAGGGCGATCTCCGTGATGGCTCTGATGCAGGAGCGCTATGGCGTCGCCAGAGATCGGATGGCCGTAATGGGCTATGCGGATACGGTTCCTCTGATGAAGAATGAAACGGAAGAAGGGCGGGCGCGGAATCGTCGGGTTGACATTGTCATCCTGAACGCCGCGTCCGCCCAACAGGAACCGGGAGCGAAGTAGAACTTAGTGCCCGGCAGCGGGCTTGGCCGGTTCCGGCTTTGCGTGTTCGTCCTTCTTTTCTTCGGCCTTGTGCTCGCCGTGGCCAGCGTCTTTCTTCTCGTCGGCCTTCTTCGCTTTCGCCGGGGGCGCATCCAGATATTTGATGATGATCGAGATGCGACGGTTCGAAGGGTCCGCCGGATTGTCGGCTACCCGCAGCGACTGATCCGAAAAGCCGCGAACCTGGGCAACTTGGTCCTGGCGAACCCCGTACATCTGCATCACCCGACGAGCCGTATTCGCGCGATCCGATGACAGCTCCCAGTTCCCATAATCGCCAGTAAAGGGTTTGGCATCGGTGTGCCCCTCGATAAAGACTTTGTTCGGTAGCTTGCCAATCTCTTGCGCCAGAGTCCCCAACAGCATCGTCGCCTTTTCTGTCGGCGCGGGACTGCCCGATTCAAAAAACGTGCCCACGTCGCTTTCGAGAAGTTCGACCCGAAGTCCTTCGCCGGTGACGATCATCTTCACTTGCTCTTTCACCTTCTGGAATTGCGGGGTCTCCTTCATCGCCTGCTCTAGCTTGTCCTTCAATTTGTCCATGTCGTTGGCGGCAATGCTAATCGACTCTCCGCCGGCACCGGACTGCGTGGTACCAATCATCTTCCCGCTACCCTCAGGGTCGGAGAAGTAGCCGCCCACCGACTTTTGCACCTCTTCGGACGAACTCAGAAGCCAAAGCACCATGAAAAAGGCCATCATCGCGGTAACGAAGTCGGCATAGGCCACCTTCCAAGCTCCGCCGTGATGGCCCCCGCCTTTGACGATTTTCTTGATGATGTAAATAGGAGGCTGCTCTTCGGCCATGTCTATGCGCCTCCCTTAACGGCCTTTTCCATCTCTTTGAACGAGGGACGGAAATGCGCCGGAATCGACCGCCGCGCAAACTCGGTGGCCAGGATCGGAGCCAAACCTTTCACGAAACTGATCAGGCCAACGCGGAGAAAATTGTAGTACTCCTTTTCCGCTTGATTGATCTTTCCCATGTTCGCCGACAGCGGACCAAAAAACCCGTAGCACATCAAGATGCCGAGAAACGTGCCGACCAGGGCCGCCGCCACGTGGTGGCCGATCTCTTCCGGCGGTCCGCCGAGCGAACCCATCGTGATCACGATACCCAACACCGCGGCGACGATGCCCAGGCCCGGCAGCGCGTCCGACATCGAGTTCAAAGCATGTACCGGCTCATCCGCCTCGTGGTGATGGACTTCCATGTCGAGTTCCATCATCTGGTCAATTTCGAAGTGACCGACACCACCGCTGATCGACATCCGCAACGTGTCGCAGATGAAGTGCAAGGCGTGGTGATTGCTCATCAGCGACTTGTACTTGCTGAAGAGTTGGCTCTTATCGGGCTCTTCGACGTCGGCTTCCAGCTTCACCAGACCGTTTTTACGGGCATAGGTAAACACGTCATTGAGCATCTTCAACTGCTCGGTGTAAAAGACTTTGTTGTAGGGACTGCCCTTGAGTGTGCCGAGGGCACCCTTGATGATTCCAATCACGACGGCCAGAGGATTGCCGATAAGCAATGTTCCGACGGCGGCACCCAGAATAATCAATAATTCAAAGGGCTGAAACAGGATCGGTAGTTTCCCGTGAGAGAGAAGGTAGCCCCCGAGTACGGAGCCAACCACGATGAGCGCGCCAATAATTACAAACATAACTATTGGCGTTATCGACAACTACCGACCAGATTTTAATCCACTAGTTGCGCCAACAGCAGTTCCGCCGCCCGTTGCCCAGCTTCTTTCTTTGAAATGCCCTCGGCGCGAGCACTAAGCGTCTTGCCCAGCCGAATTTCTACGGTGAAAGTCTTAGCATGCTCCGGGCCACGCTCGGCTACGGTCGAGTATTTCGGGGGCGGATACTTAAGCGCTTGGGCCTTTTCCTGGAGCGCCGATTTGTGGTCGGTCAGTTCCGAAGGCAGCCCCTCTTCAAGGTCACCGGCCGAATCCAGTACCTGGGCTTCGACGAAGGCGCGGGCCGGCAGAATGCCGCCGTCGAGGTAGATCGCAGCAATAACCGCTTCCACCGCATTCGCGAGCAGCGCCCGCTTGCTCCGGCCCCCGCTCATCTCTTCCCCTCGACCAAGCAGGAGGTACTCCCCCAGTCGTAGGGACTCGGCGATCGCCAACAAATGCGTCGCCGACACGAGCCACGCCTTGAGCTTCGAGAGCTTGCCTTCCGGGTAGTGCGGAAAGCGCGAGATGAGCGCTTCGCTCACCGCAAAACCAAGAATCGAATCGCCGAGAAATTCGAGTTGTTCGTTGTCCCGGTTGGGATCGTGCTCGGACTTCTCGGCAATACGCGACTTATGCGTCAGGGCGCGAATCAACAGTTCTGGCTGACGAAACCGGTAGCCGATGCTCTCAGCCAACTCCGCAAGATCCGCACTCATGTTCGTTATTTTGCGGCCTTGCCCTTCACGGCACGGTCCTTTTCACTGGCGGCAACCTGCTTGATCGCGGGGTTCAAATCCGGTACAGCCATCGCTTTATCGGCGGTGGCGATCGCGTTGTCAAACTGGCCGGCCAAGTTGTACGCGCTGGCGAGGCGGACGAGGGTCGCCGGGTCGGGCTGCGGAGTCGTCTCGACCGCCGTCTTGAACGACGCAATGGCCTCCGGATACTTTTTCCGCACCATCGCGACCAGACCAAGGGCCTGATGGGACTCCGCGGTATAGTCCTTTTTGATCAGTTCCCACTGGTCGTCCGGGATCTGCGGATTGGGCTTCGCCGCGGTCTTAATCGCCTCCATCGCGCCATTGGCCATCTTCTCCGCCCGACCCAACTTCTCTTCCTTGTCGAGGTCGAACTCGCGGGTCTTCTGCGCCAAGCCGGTCGCGATCATGTTCATGCACATGAAGTTCGCCTTGTCGACTTCGAGGGTCTTCTCGGCCCAGACCATGGCACTTTCGACGTCGTTCTTCTGTTGATACGACGAGGCGATCACGTAAAGCGCGAACGGTTTGAACTCCGTATCGGCAAACTTGGTGATCAAAGTTTGAGCGGCCTTGATGCGGGAATCCGCATCCTGCGCATTCTGCATGGCCATGATGGCATCTACTTCTTTCTGCGACTTGGGCTTGGGCTGAGCCAGCACCACCGCCGCGGCAAGGCTTACGCTGAATGCGAGCCGGATAAAACGGGACATGATCATTACTTCTCCTTCGGGGAATTGGACAACTTGTTAAGCGCCTGCTGGGCGGCCTGTTGGGCCGCCGCAGTGGCACCGGGAACGGCCAGAGCTGCTTGAAACTGTTGGATCGCTTGTTCGGGCTCCTGGGCCCGCTCAGCGAGGTTGCCAAGGTAGACATGGCTCCACGCCTTCGTCTGCGGGTCCGGACTCAGTTCAAGCACTTTTGAAAACAACTTTTCGGCCAGTTCAAGATTGGCCTGCCGAGCCGCCACGCGAGCCAGACCGTAATAGGCCTTGGCGTGTAAAGGACGGTCGGGCGTCTCCTGCAACGCCTTCAGAAACGCGGCCCGAGCCGGCTCCAGCTTCGCCGCTCGATACAGCTCTTCTCCATCGTCGAGCGTTTTGACCACACCGGTCAAGGCCACCTTCACTTCCCGTGGTGCCACCTTGATCGCCCGCTTGGGCCGCTCTTTGATGAAATCCACCGTCATCAGCCGCTTGTCCTCTTTTTTCAAGTCGATCGCGTCGATCATCTCTCGATAGTAGAGTCGCATGGAGGCTTCCTGCGTTTCATACTTCGCCAACGCTTCGCTGAAGTAGGGGGCCAGAATAAAGCCCTCGCGCAGCGCCTGGGCCGGGTCTTTCTTCTTGTCGAGTCGGGCTTCAATCGCCCGGATCAGGCTCGCGGTCGCCAACAACGAAAAATCCTCTTTGTAATATTCTTCCAACGCCGGAGCCGCCTGGGCCAGGTCGATCAGCGGTTTCTTCTTTTCGAGATTCGCCGCGAACTTGAAACTGAGCGGGTCGAGCAAATATTGCAAATAGGCGTAACGGATATAGTCCGTCTGGATTTCCGGCGAAGGGGTCAGCACCAGGAAGTAGTCGTCTTTGTAGGCCCGCGTTTGGATGTGATTCGGTGGGCCGAGCAGTTCGAGGTAGACGAAAAAGCGTCGGCCGGTGTAGCCGCTGGTCGGATTGCGCAGGTAACCGTTCACCTGGCCGATCGTCTGCACCACCGGCTCCTGATACCGCTCGAGCATTTTGTCGATCGCCGGCTGGGCCTGCTTATACAGCTCCTCGATCTGCGCTTCGGCATAGAACCGGCTGAGCAGCCGCTCAAAGCCGGCCAGCGGTACGACGTCGGGAGGCATCTCGTGAGAGGCGAACTTGTAGCCGAAATTCGGCGGCCCCTGCACGGACAGCGCAAAAGAGATAAAGCGATTCAGATCCAGATTCTTCGGACCCAGCTTCCGATTCTCGAGCCACTCGCGAATCTCGGCCGCGGTTTTCAGCTGGCGGCTGGCCAGATTCTTCACGACGGCAGCCCGAATCGGATGGTTGTTCGGCGAATCAATCTCCGCATCGTACCCCCCGGCATGGAGGGCGCACATCACCGTAAACATCGACAGGTTGGCGTCGAGTTGGCCCGGCTCGGCGGCGCGAGCCAAGGCGATACTCCCAAGGAGGGCAAGTTTACGAAAGTGACGAAGCAAATTGCAGTTCCTCGTTTAGTCTATCGCGGTCGGTAGAGGACGAGTTCGAGCCCCCCGACGAAGCTGCGACCAGGCATGCGGACACCGATCAACTCTTCATACCGAGTGGACGTGATATTGGCCAGTTGCAGGTACGGACGGACGCGGCCTTTTTGGTAGGAAAAGAACGTATCCCAGACGGCGTAAGGAGATCGTCCCAACCGCTCAATCGCCCCAATCCGCGTCCGGGCGAACAACCCGTTGTTCCACGCGGCCTGCCAAGTTGCCACGCCAGAATGCCGCGGGTAGTTGAAGACATACTTCGACTGTTGGCCCGCCAGCACGGTCTGCGCGCCATTGAGCCCGGTGTAGGAAAGTTCGATCCGGTGCTTCCTGGCCACGACCACCGTAAATTGCGATTCGAAGCCAGTGAAGTTCAGCGCCTGGAAGTTGGTGGCCCTCCAGATGTCGGCCGACGAACGGCGAACGAAATCGATGCCGTCCTTTTCGCGACGCTGAAACATCGTCACCGCCAGCTTCGACTCCTTCGACAGCGATAGGTCCAAGCCGCCTTCATACGTCGATGCATGCTCCGGCCGCAGCAACGGATTGCCGACATTGCCGGGATCGCGATAGTACAGATCGGTGTAGGTCGGCAGGCGGAAAGCCCGGCTCGCCGAGGCCCGCAGCTTGGCGCGCTGGGTCAACCAATAGCCCACCCCAGCCGAAGGATTGAACTGCTGCTGCAGATTGCGATAGATCTCGTCGCGCAGACCGATCGTCAGCGAGAACCGTTTCAGCGCCCGAATATCGTAGGCCGCATAGACCGCCGACCGCGCCCGCGAATGCTGCCCCAAATTATTCGAAACGATCCGATCGCCGAGGAACTCGGCGCCATAGTGCAGCCGCGAGTTCCATGGAAGCTCGTCCGACCGCCGCAAGCTAGCCTGCCAGGTTTCGACGATGTGCCGGTTGGTGAACACCTGCGGCCGGTCCCGATAGAGCACGAACAGGTCCGTATTCCGACGATAAGCAAACAGCAGATCCGTCTTCTTTCCCAGCCCCTGCTTCACGCCCGCAAACCAGCCTTTGGTGCGCTCCCACGAGTTGAAGTTGCCGTAGAACTGCTCCGCGCCGTAAGGCCGATCGTTCAGCGCCAGCGTCACCTCGGTCTGCCGAACCTGCGTCTGCGAGGCGACCGAAAGGTTCCGATAGTCGCGGTTGGCCATGAACCCGCGGGAGAAATCCCGCGCCAAAGTTAAATGCTGGGAAAACAGCTTCGTCACGTACGCCGCCGACGCATGTTGCTGCTGCGTTCCCCAGTTGCCAAAGCCACTCCGAAAGCGTACCTCGCTGAGGGCCGGCGGCTTCGAGATCACGTTCAGAACGCCGGCGGTCGCATCGGATCGATCTGCGCAATCGACTCGAGCGGAATCGGCAGATCCATACTGAGGTTCGAGGTATGGACGCTGCTCAGCCGCAGCCCATTCCACAGAATCAGCGATTGGCCGAAGCTGCCGCCACGAATCGAAAGGCCGCTATTGATCGCCCCCGGGGCCCGCTCGCGCAGATCGACCGAGGCGTCAAGATTCAAGAGGTCACCGATCGAACCCGCCAGTGGCGCTAGCTCCCGGGCAGGAATCGCTTTGACGGATCGGTCCGCTTCTTCGAGGGGAATGGCTTGGTAGGAGCCGGTGACGACGATCGTTCTTTTTTCAGGGGTTTGTTTTTCAGGGGTTTGTTTTTCTGGCTCCTGGGCGAACAAGGCACCGCAACAGAGCAATACAGCAATACGCATGGAATGCTTTAGGATAACTGGGATGCGCACTCTTCTGCTCTCGATTTTGCTTGGCGTCGCCGCGTCGGCGCAGGATCCGCTCTCCACCCGCGCCGAAAAATACCTCGTCGACCTCCTGCGGCTCGATACGTCGAACCTGCCGGGGAACGAAACGCTGGTGGCCGAATACGTCGCCAACCAGATGAAGCAGCACGGCATCCCCTGCGAACTGTTGGGCCCGGACCCCACGCGGCTGAACGTCATCTGCCGCCTGGCGGGCGGGTCCCAGAAGCGGCCCCTGCTCCTGATGGCTCATAGCGACGTCGTCCCGATTGAACCCAAGCTCTGGACCGTTCCCGCCTTCGAAGCCCTGCGGAAGGACGGCTTCATTTACGGCCGCGGCGCCGTCGATACCAAGGGCCTACTCGCCGCCGAAATGGCGCTTTTCGTCGAACTCAAGCTCTCCGGCGCCAAGCTCAATCGCGACGTCATCCTGCTCAGCGAAGCCGACGAAGAGGCCGGCTCCACCGGCATCCAATGGCTCATTCAAAACGCCTGGTCGAAGATCGACGCCGAGTACGCCCTCAACGAAGGCGGCGCCCAGATTTTAACCACCGATGCGACCCGCGTCTTCCAAGTCCAGACCTCAGAGAAGATTCCCACGCGCATCATCCTCGTCGCCCGCGGCTCGGCCGGCCACGGTTCCCTGCCCCGCAAGGATAACGCCGTCGCCCACCTGTCCGAGGCGATCTCGAAACTCGTCCACGCCTATCAGCCCGTCAGCCTGAACACGACCACTCGCCGCTACTTCCGCGAAATGGCCAAGCTCAGCGAGTACGCCTGGCTCCGCCCGCAACTCGCCGCCCTCGAAGATCCCAAAACGCAGGAAAGAACCGCCAACGCAATTGGTGATCGCGACATGGAACTCGACGCCGCGCTGCGCACGACCGTCTCCCCCACCATGCTCCGCGCCGGCATGAAAGTGAACGTCATCCCCAACCAAGCCGAAGCGCAGATCGACGTCCGCCGCCTCCCCAACGTGACTAAGGAGGAGGTCTAGGCCCGGTTCCGCAAACGACCCTGCCATCGAGGTGCTACCCGAACCTGGCCAGGAGATGCCCGCCACCGAACCGAGCGGCCTGACGACCGATCTCTACAAAACCATGGAGCGCGTCTTCGCCCAGGAAGCGGGCAAAACCGTCACGATTCCCTACATGTCCCGCGGCGCCACCGATGGTTCGTTCCTTCGTGCGAAAGGCATGGCCGTCTATGGCGTGCCCGTGTTCCTCCGCAACGGCACCGAATCCCGCGCTCACGGCAACGACGAGCGCATCAAAGTTACCACGCTCTACGAAGGCACGGTCCTGCTGAAAAAGATCGTCGACGCCGTTGTCCTAGCGCAATAGGCGCGTCTCCACCAACTCTTGCAACAGCGGCGAGGTCGGGTAAGGATGGTGCTTATACTGCCGAAAGCCCTCGGCATACGGAACCGAGAAAAGCTGTCCTCGGGCCCGCGTCCACTCCTCCATCGAACGAAGGTAATCATCCATCCCGTGCTGCTTTCGCAGCCAGTCCCGTTGACTGGCGTGGGCGGCTAACATCTCCCGCTTCCGTCCAAAAACAGTTTCCACATCCACCGCAAAATCAGCGCTGACGGGGCGTCCATCCCGGTCCCGCCCCTCAATTGAATCCATAAAATACAGATGCGGAATCGCCGACAGCGGGGCGGCCTCCCCCGTTTGATAGTTCGGACACGAAACGGCGAAACAGGCGTCCCGCACCAGGATGCTGGTCGCTTCGTGATCGCAGTGGTAGTCGGTCGGCGAAGACGTCAGCACGATCGTCGGCTGCAAGCGGCGCAGCAACTCCGTCACGCGACGGCGACTCGCGTCGTCGTTAAAGATCGCCATATCGCGGAACTCGGCGCACTCGTACGCCGCGCCAATCTGCGCCGCGGCCGCGGCCCCTTCGGCCCGGCGCATCACCGAGATTTCGTCGGGGCCGAACTCCATGGAACCGCAATCGCCGGGAGTCATCGTGACAATCGTCACCCGATGCCCCGCATCGGCCAGCAGCGCCAGCGTGCCGCCCGCCAGGATCTCGGCATCATCCGGATGGGCGTGAATCGATAAAATATGGTGCTTCATGAGTTTGGAAGATTGATCTGCTCGAGCAGCGCGTTCGTGCGCTGTCGGCTATGGTGGGTGGCGGTTTCAATCGCCGAAATCAGCATGCTCCGCAGTCCATGGCGCTCGAGTTCATGGATGGCCGCAATCGTCACCCCACCCGGAGTAATCACCTGGTCGCGCAGGATGGCCGGATGCAGCCCCGAGTCGCGCACGTGTTTGGCCGCTCCCAGCACCGTCTGCTCGGCCAGACGGGCGGAGACATCCCGCGACAGGCCCATCTTCAGCCCCGCGGCGATCATCGCTTCAATGAAGATGTAGACGTAAGCCGGGCCGGAACCAGATAGCGCCGTCACCGCGTCCATCTGTTCGTCCTCCACCCAGGCTACGATCCCGACCGCGCGAAACAGACTTTCCACTAAATCCCGCTGCGCGCGCGTCGCAATCGCGTTATGGCAAATCCCAATCGCTCCTTCTTCGAGCACCACCGGGATGTTCGGCATCGCCCGAAATACCGGCATCAACAGCCGCACTTCCGACTCGATCACCGCCAACGGCAACGACGCCGCCAGCGAAATCAGCAACTGATTCTCGCGCAACCCATCGCGGATTTCGTGAATCACTTTCGCGATGCTCGTCGGCTTCACCGCCAGAATGACGATATCGGCCATCCGCGCCGCGTCGCGATTGCCGCCTGCGGTCGCAACGATTGAAAAACGTTCCGCCAGCTTCGCCGCCGAAGCCTCGGAACGGGTCGTCGCGGTGAGATTCTCCGCTGCGACGACCCCGGCCTTCAACATACCGCCAATGAGCGCGGCGCCCATATTGCCGGCGCCGAGCACAGTAACCCGAGGAGGTGTCATCCCTCTAGATTCGTCAATACCCCTTCTGTTTGTCTACTACATTGATCATCGGCCGACCATCCACGAACCGCTGCACGTTCTCTTTGATCGTGCCCACCATCCGAGCCCGGTCTTTATCACTCCGGCCCGCGATGTGCGGCGTGATGATCGCGTTCTGAAACTTCCACAGCGAATGGCCCGCCGGCAAGGGTTCCGGATCCGTCACGTCCACGCCCGCTCCGGCGATGCGCTTGCTGTCGAGTGCCTTCACGAGACCACCCATGTCATAGATTCCACCGCGGCTCACCGCAATGAAGTAGCTGTCTTTCTTCATCAGTTCAAACTGCTTCGGTCCCATCATCTTGTGGCTCTTTTCGGTGTGCGGCGCCGAGATGAACACGACGTCGGCCTGCGGAACAACCTCGTCCAATTGGTCCGGCTTCACCACTTTCGAGATGAACGGCGAGAACGGCAGATCATCCGGATCAACGCAAATCACGGTCATGCCGAACGCCCAACTGCGTACTGAAATCTGCTGGCCGATGCCGCCGCAGCCGATCACGACAGCCGTCCGCCCACGCAGTTCGATGCCGGGGTATGGCCGCGGTTGCCATGTCTCCGTCGTGCGATCGCCCACAAACTTGTAGATGCCGCGGGTCAACGCCAGCAG
This sequence comes from Acidobacteriota bacterium, assembly GCA_026394015.1. Classification (GTDB taxonomy): domain Bacteria; phylum Acidobacteriota; class Terriglobia; order Bryobacterales; family Bryobacteraceae. Next base: position 2,194 of record JAPKZA010000229.1, on the reverse strand, counting down.
CATCGCCAGCGCATGGTCGGCGATCTCCGGGCCCTGGACAATCTGGTTGTTCGTCAGGATGATGTTCGAATTCTTCAGGTCGTTGCCGCCCGAAAGATGCAGCACGGTCTCTACGCCCGCGCTCATCACCTGAACCCACTTCAAGTTTTTGCCGGCGCGAATGTCCTCTGGACGGGGAGTCCCGATCAACGCATCGGCATCGACGATCTCTTTCGCCATGTTCTCCCGCGTGACCATCACGACCTTCACCTTGTCCGAGGCACTCTGCACCTCGCGAGCCACTTCGGCATCACCCATCACGAGAATCTTTTTCTGTTGGGCCGGCAGCAGGGCCGCGCCAACCAGCAGCAATATCGAAAAGCGGATCATGGGGGGCATTGTATCGCATGAATGCGGGCGGGCATCGTATCGCAAGAACTCGATAGAATAGTGGTGTCATATGCCACTCCGTAGCTATACCATCACCCAAGGCCGCGATCGCGCGCCTGCGCGTTCCATGTTCAAAGCCATCGGCTTCACCGACGAAGATCTGCGTAAGCCGATCATTGGGATTGCCAACACCTGGATCGAAACCATGCCGTGCAACTACAATTTGCGCGCCCTGGCCGAAAAAGTGAAAGAAGGCGTCCGCGCCGCCGGCGGTACGCCCATGGAGTTCAACACCATCGCCATCAGCGACGGCATCACCATGGGAACCGAAGGCATGAAAGCCTCCCTCGTCAGCCGCGACCTCATCGCCGACTCGATCGAACTCACCGGCCGCGGCTACATGTTCGATGGCATGGTCGCCCTCGTCGCTTGCGATAAGACCATCCCTGGCGCCGCCATGGGTCTACTCCGTTTGAACATTCCCAGCGTCGTCCTCTACGGCGGTTCCATCATGCCGGGCAAACTCGGCGATCGGCTCCTCTCCATTCAAGACGTCTTCGAAGCCGTCGGTGCCAATGCGGCCGGCCGCATCACCGACGCCGAACTGAAGGCCATCGAAGATCACGCCTGCCCCGGGGCTGGTGCCTGCGGCGGCCAGTTCACCGCCAACACCATGGCCACCATCATGGAAATCATCGGCCTGGCGCCGATGTTCACCGCCAGCGTTCCCCAGGTCGACCCGCGCAAAGACGACGTCTCCATCTACTGCGGTAAAGTCGTTATGGACGCCGTCAAGAACGATCTGAAGCCCCGCGACATCTGCACCCGCATCGCTTTCGAAAACGCGATCGCCTCGGTCGCCGCCAGCGGTGGCTCCACCAACGCCGTCCTCCATCTGCTCGCCATGGCCAAGGATGCCGGCATCGAACTCGATATCGACGATTTCCAAACCATCAGCCAACGCACCCCGCTCTACCTCGACATCAAACCCGCCGGCAAGTACTTCGCCGCCGACGTCGATGCCGCCGGTGGAATCCCCGTCATCGCCAAGCGACTCGTTGATGGTGGCTATGCCGACGGTACGGCCATGACCATCACCGGCAAGACGATCAACGAAGAACTGCTCGCCGTCCGCGAAACCCCCGGCCAGCAGGTCATCCGACCGCTCGATGCCCCCATCAAAAAGACCGGCGGCTTGCTGATCCTGAAGGGCACCCTCGCTCCTGAAGGCTCGGTGCTGAAGGTCACTGGCATCGCCAAGAAGAGCCATCGCGGCCCCGCTCGCTGCTTCAACCGCGAAGAAGACGCGATGACCGCCGTCCAAGCCGGCAAGGTGGTCGCCGGAGACGTGGTCGTCATCCGCTATGAAGGGCCCAAGGGAGGCCCCGGAATGCGCGAAATGCTCGGCGTCACGGGCGCCATCGTCGGGGCCGGCCTCGGCGACGACGTCGTGTTGCTCACTGACGGTCGTTTTAGCGGAGCCACGCGCGGCTTCATGATCGGCCACGTCGCCCCGGAAGCGGTCGACCACGGGCCCATCGCGATCGTCGAAGATGGCGACATGATCTCGATCGATCTCGAAAAATCGACCATCGATCTCGAAGTGTCCCCCGAAACCATCGAAGCCCGCTTCTCCACCTGGACCAAGCCCGAGTGGAAATACAAGAGCGGCGTCTTCGCCAAGTACATCGCCCTGGTCGGCTCGGCCGCCAAGGGTGCCGTCACCAGCCACTTCGAATAAACACGAAACGGCCCCGGAAGGAACGAGTTTTAAACTTGTCCCGGCCGGGGCCGTTTCGCTCTACTTGCGGAAGAGATTTACAGC
>JAPKZA010000036.1 GCA_026394015.1 Acidobacteriota bacterium | reverse complement strand
CATCTGTTCCGAGTTGGACTGGACGACCACTTGCCAAGCCTTGGGCCATGCGATGGAACCTTCTGCGCGAAAACGATCTTTGAGTCGCTGCATGTGAGTAGGCGAAGCGAGGAACTCGGCCGCGGCATGAGCGGCGGCCGAGTTGGTGCCAGAAATAACGATGGTTCGATATTGGTCGCCGTTTTCGCCGTCGCTTGGAAGGACGGTGATGAGTCCGTAACGATGTTTTGAGTGGGTGAGGAAGAGGGGTTTGTCTGGGGTGGGATTGGGGTACCAGACGGAGATGCCGTCGCTCGCCCGATTGTAGGCGAGACCGAACCAGGCCTTTTCGAGGATGAGACGGGCGGCGCGGCTATACTCGGGGCGACCGAGGACGACCACGTTGCGGTTGCGCATACCGAATGGAGTGACGACTCGTTCGGGGAGAACTTCGAAGGGGACGCGGGCTTGGTCGAGGAGCCGGGCAGTGATGAGGAGCGCGGCTACGTCGCCGTACATAGGCGAGTTGTGGCCGAAGTTCATGAAGAGTTTTTGGCTGGGGAGGAGTTCTTGGCGTTCTCGATACCAGGCGGTGATTTCGGGTGAGTCGGGAATGGGGCGGTAGAGCCGGCTCTCGGCCTCGGGGGGGCCGGGGCGAATTAGAAGGTGGAACGGAGTAGCAACGCAGACGAGGACGTTGCTGCCGGGTTCGAGGATAGGTGCCCAGGATTCTTTCAAAACTGGGGCGAGATCGGGCCAGGCGGTGCGATGGCCTAGGCAGAAGCCAGCAACGGCGGCCAGGGCGACAGTGGCGAAGGCGGCGGCAATCCAGCGGCGATTGGCAGAGGGCGATGGTGCGGGAGGGGGGATGAGCGTCGGCTCGGCGCGGATGAAGACGGGGCAGTAGGAGCCCTTGGGAAGTTCGATGCGAATTTCGGCGGCGGGATTTTCGAGGAGGTAGTAGTCGAGGAGCTTGCGACGGAGCGAGTGGGCGCGGGTGCGGACGGTGGCGTCGTCCGAGGTGGAGTATCCTTCTCGCCGGCCGAGCACTTGAACGCCGATCAGGTACTCATTGAGATAGGCTCCCTGGCCGTTGATTTCGGACTCGCAAACGAATAGGAGAAAGGCCTTTAGCTGGTCGGACCGACCCAGAGTTTGGCTGGAGACGATCTGGTCGACGATGGCTCGTTTTTCCTCAGCTGAAGGAAGGGAGTCGGTACTGGTGGCCAACGCGATCATGGCAGAAGTATACAACGAAGTGGATGGTGAGGTGGCGCTGTGTTTTGTTTGGGATGGCGTTCGAACGTTCGATTATCTGTTGGCTCGACCGGAGCCGATCAATCTGCCGTTCTTCATCGCGGTGACGCTGAAGATCGCTTGCGATCGGTGTAGCCGAGGAAATCAAACCGTCCCCGACGCCTACCGGCCGCACCTCTCTCCCCTGGGCTGAGAACACATCGGGATCCCCGCGGCCAGTTCCAGCCTCTATGCCTCCACGAACGCCACCAGGAGCCCCGTATCGCTTAACGTATAGTTTTTGCCAAACTGTCCTGCTTGGTGGCGGTATCTGGCGCTCGATACCGCCGCCGTCAGCGTGCTCGGCTACGAACGCCAGACCCCGCGTCATCCACCACTGGAACGTCGCACCACCAACACCGCCGGCGCTTTCCCAAACACCTCCGGCTTCGTCAGTTTCATGACGGACGCATCCACCTTGACCGGAACCTGTCTCCCGTCCCAAGTGTTGATCCACTCCGCCGTGGCCGCCCCCGCAAGTTGCGACAGATTCGCCGTCAATCGCGCGCCCTCCACGTAGAATGCGTATACCTCGCCGCGGAGCGCCAGGCACGGCCCGCCGAACGCCAATTCGTTCGCCGGTTCCATCCGCCAATACGGCAGCGGCTCCAATATCTTTCGGATCCGTTCGAACCGCGTCATCCCCGGCGCTTCCGGCTCCGGCTTGAATACGTCCCACGCTGTGTTGTGGTAATAATACACGCCATATCCGCCGGCAAAATACACCAGATAGCCGCGCCGCAACTGCTCCTCCCAGTCGTGCTCCGTTCGATATGTCGGAAACTTGTCCACCCCGCGCTCATAGCCGAATTCGGAATTCACCACCGGCCATTTTCGCATCGCGCGCTCAAACGCAATCGACTCCGCGAAGTCCGTGTGCTGCTGATCCGTACGGAAATCCAGGTTCCGGTTCAACTCCCCGTCCCACGAATACAGGTCATCGTCATGCGCCGTGAACAGCCTGTGATAGGCGTCCGCGGACCGTACCAAATCCGTTAAACGCGACTGCAGCCGCTCGTCCTTTTCGTAGTACGCTTCCTTCGCAAAGTCCCAGACCACGTTCTGAAAGCCCTGATACCGCGCTGTCACGTAGCGGAAATACCGCTCTTCATCAGCGCTCCACTTCGCCGGCCAGTTCACCTTTTTGTTGTAGACCTTCAGCATGATGTGGGCGACGATTCCCTTATCTCGAAGGGCGCGCATCATGGAGTCGTAGTGCTGGAAAAACGCGGGGTTCAGCCGCGAATGGTCCGGCGCTGCATTGGTACCCTCCCACGGAAAAACGGTCGGCGGGCCAAAGTCGTACTGGTGTTTCTTCCCTGGGCTCCAGCTTGTATCGTGTCCATAGATATTCACCAGAACATGGTTAAAGCCTCGCGCGGCCATCTGGTTAATCAGCGTGTGCATCTCCTCGCCCACGCCCCACAACCAGTCCGACTCGTAGCCCAGCAGGAAATGCCGGGAACCATCCTCGCGGATGAAATGGTGAGGATTCGCCGGGTCCACGCGCAGCCCGCCTCGCCGAATCTGCGGGTGCGGGTTGGCGATGCAGACAATGGATGCATCGTGACGACGTCCGCATGGTCCATTTCCCCTCCGCTGTTGGAGAGAAGCGAATTCGCCACGTGTTGGAGCCGTCGTAGAAACCGGGCACGCTCAGCCGCAGTCCCCCCGGCCCTTCAAAGAGCCCTGTCAACGCGGTGTCAAACGGATTTCCCGCGGCAGCTGCGTTGAAGGAAAAATCATGGGTGCCATAGCGCGGAATCTCCACCGCGGCCAGCGGCAGCGCCAGCAGCATCATACAAATCAGTCTCATAACGTTCTCTCCTTGTAAGGCATGCGCAGCCACAAAACCGCGCTCGCTAAATTCAATGAAGCGGCCAACACGAAGTACATTCCCGCGTCGCCGCCATTCCATCGCGCCAGGGCCGGGAACGCGTTCGCGCTCACAAAGGCGCCCAGGTTGCCCGCCATGTTCATCGCCCCAGATACTGATCCCGCCCGCCCGCCGCCGATGTCGATGCAGTACGCCCAGCTGGGGCTGATCGTCATCTCCGTTCCAAACGTCGCAAGTGTGAACAGAGCCACCGCCATCTCCGCCGTGCCCGCCTGTGTCAACAATGCCAATGCCGTCGCGGCCAGCACAAATCCCCCCAACGCCGGTCCTCTTCGGCTCCATCGCGGCGCAACCCGGTACAGCCAGTCCGTCAGGAAACCCGAGACCCACTGCGCCGTTGCCCCCACCAATAGGATCGTCATCGAATACCACGACGCCCGCTCGCGGGTCAGATCGTAGCGCTCCATCAGGTACGGCAGCATCCACGACAGGCATAGAAAAAACGTGAAATTGCTGGCGAAATACTGCCCCATCAATTGCAGCATGGCGCGCGAGCGGAAGATCTCGGCAAGCGGCCGGTTCACCGTCTTTGCCACGGGCGCCGGTTTATCGCGGAACCACGCCCACCACACCGCCGCCCACAGCAGCCCCGGAATCCCCAGCACATAGAAGGCAACGCGCCATCCGAATCCATCCAGCAATCCGGCAAGAATCGGGAATGACAGCGCCGCCCCCAGCCGCGATCCGGAGAATATGATGCCGTTGGCCCGGCCGTGCTGCTCCGGCGGCAGCCATGTGTAGAACGCCCGCGCCGACGCCGGAAACGCGCCAGCCTCCGCCAACCCGAACAGGAACCGGATCAATACTAGCGTCGCAAACTCAGGCGCCAATCCTGTCAATCCCGTGAACACGCTCCAGGACGCCACCACCACTGTTAAGGTCAGGCGCGGCCCAAACCGGTCCGCGAACCACCCCGCTGGAATCTGCCCCAACGCATAGGCCAGCGCGAAGGCGCCGAACACCACCCCCATGGCATCGTTCGATAATCCCAAATCCTTCGAAACAAGATCTTTTGCCGTCGATATCGCTGCCCGATCCAGATACAGAATCCATGACAGCAGAAACAAAAGCACCAGCAGGATCGCTCGCGCCATTACTCTCTCACCCGGTTCACGATGTGCTGATTCGTCAGCGAATCAGCATTCCCCGGCTCCAGCTTGCCCCAGTTCGCGCCCATGGCGACCAGCGTCAGTTGGCGGCTCGGGATCATCATCGCGCAGTTGCCTCCCGCCCCGATTGACATGAACGTGTCGCGCGGCGCATCGGGCCATGTCAGCGCCTTCGGATGCAATCTTCCAATGCCGTTAAACCACCAGTTCCCCCCATAAATCCCCGCGCCGTATTCGGTAAAGTGGTCCGACCCGCCGCCATACGTTCCGATCTTCAAATAGTCGCTCGTCTCCGCCTTCGCCGTTTGCGACAGTCCAGGATTCGTTTGCGGACGGCAGTACCGCTCGAACAGCCGCTCCGGCAGAATCCGCCGGCCCTTCCACTTCCCCTTGTTTCGCCAAAACTCGGCGATGCGCGCGAAGTCGCGAACCGACGCCGATAGACGCCGATTTGTCGCCCGGAACGCTAGTCCGTCTTCCAACCCCAGCGCATTCCCCAGGCGCGCGCCCACCGCCTCCGGTGTCTCGCGAAACACGCGGTCAAACAGCGTCTTCTGGTACAAGTTGATCGCGAAATCGTTGTACGCCCAAGCCTCCCCCGGTGCCTCCGGCCGGCCATAGCCGCTGGTCATCGATGTCAGATGGGCGAACGTCATAGTCCGGTCCTTCTCCGACAGATCCCATCCGAACGCGCCGATGCGTTCCTCCAATCCGTGAAGCTTTCCCTCAACAATCGCAAAAAACAACAGCGTCGTCATCACCGGTTTGGCGGACGACAACACATCCCGCCGTTCCGCCTGATCTCCCCACTCCTCCACCGTCCGGCCCCTGCGGATCACGCACCCGCGCCCCCCTAGTTCCGGCGCGCCGAGTGCCAAGACCGCCAGCAGTTCCCGTCGAGTCATCTCGTCCTATTCGTCCCGCAGGAATTGGCGCTCAAATCCCGTCGCGATCTCCAACAACTCCCTCGCCGCCCGTTCCCCATCCCCCGCCTTGATTGCCCGCAACATCCGCCGGTGCTTCTCCACTTCAGCCGGCCGGTCAATCGCCGCTGCCTTTTCCGCCTTCGTATCCCGCTCGTTCCTCGCTAAGCCCGCAGCAAAAAGCGTCCCCATCGATGACTCCAGCGACTTGGCCGCATACGGGTTCCCCGAAGCCTGCCAAATCAGCCGGTGGAACCGCAGATCCGCGTGAAAGAACGCAGCCATATCCCCGCCTCGCACCGTCTCGTTGAATTGCTCCAACTGCCGCTCCAACCCCTCGACCTCCTCGCCGGTAATTCGCTCGGCCGCCCACTGCACAACCTTCGGCTCCAATAACCGCCGCAACTCGCAAATCCGCTGCGCGTCCTCGTACGTCAGTTGCACCACCGTATACCCGTGGTTCAACTTCCGCGTCAGCAGGCCGCGGCTCTCCAGGTCCTGTAGCGCCTCCCGAACCGGGATCGAACTCACTCCGAAACGGGCGATCAGCTCCCGTTCGACTATCCGCTGCCCTGGCTGGAAAACGCCTGTTATGATGTCCTGCTGCAAATGAAGCACCAACTCCTCGCGAAAGGAGCGCGCCCGCAGGACGCTATCTACTCCCGGTTTTGCTTGCGCTGCCACGATTCCCTTGACTCCTGATGCTTAATATATTATATCCATTACCATCATGTCGAAAATATTTTGGCTCCCGCTTTGCATCTCCCCCCTGCTTTTAGCCCAACTCAACTCCGGCACCATCGTCGGCGTCGTCGTCGATTCCAGCGGAGCCAATATCCTCGGCGCCCAAATCACACTCACCAGCGAAACCACCGGCGACGCCCGAAAAACCCTCTCTAGCTCCACCGGCAACTTCACCCTACCCGGCGTCCCCGCCGGCTCCTACACCCTCCGCATCTCCTTCCAAGGCTTCCAATCTATCGAACGCAAAGCCATCACCGTCACCTCCAACGAATACCTCCCCGCCGGCACCTTCACCCTCCAACCCGGCAGCACCACCGAAGTCATCAACGTCACCGCCGGCCGCGCCGTCGTCCAAACCGCCTCCGCTGAAAACTCCGCCCTCCTCGACTCCAAACAAATGAGCACCCTCCTCACCCGCGGCCGCGACGTCATGTCCCTCCTCCGCCTCATGCCCGGCGTCTCCCAAAACTCCGACCCCAACTCCCTCGGCTCCGAAATCGGCTCCTCCGCCCCCAACATCGGCGGCCTCCGCTCCACCGATTCCACCGTCTCCGTCGACGGCATGGTCTCCAGCGATTCCGACAACGTCAACGTCTCCATCACCGCCGTCTCCATGGACGCCGTCGAAGAAGTTAAAGTCCTCGTCAACAATTTTCAAGCCGAGTACGGGCGCAACGCCGGCGCTCAAGTCTCCATCATCTCGAAATCCGGCACCAGGGAATTCCACGGCTCCGCCTCCTGGTTCAAGCGCCACGAAATGTTCAACGCCAACAACTTCTTCAGCAATTTGAACGGCATCTCGAAACCCGTCTATCGCTACAACACTTTCACCGCCACCCTCGGCGGCCCCGTCTCCATCCCCAAACTCTTCAATAAAAATCGCGACAAACTGTTCTTCTTCTACGCCCGCGAACAATGGCTCGTCCGCGAACCCCAAGGCCTTCAACAAACCACCATGCCCACCGCCCTTGAACGCGCCGGCAACTTCTCCCAAACCACCAACCAAAACGGCTCCCTCATCGTCGTCCGCGACCCCAATAACCAACTCCCCTTCCCCGGCAACGTCATCCCCTCCAACCGCCTCAACCCCTTCGGTCAGGCCATGCTCAACATCTTCCCCCAACCCACCTTCCTCGACCGAAACGTCAGCCGAGGCGCCTACAACTACCAGTTCCAGGACATCCGCGACCTCCCCAAACGCCTCGACCAAATCAAAGTCGACTACAACGCCACCTCCAAAGACCGACTCTCCTTCCGCTACCGCGACTGGAAGCAAAGCTCCACCGGCTTCACCGCCATCGCCGGTTGGAGCTCCAACTGGGACCACTACAACAACACTTACTCGAAAATCGAAAAAAGCGCCCTCATGAACTACACCCGCACCGTCACCCCGAATATCATCAATGAATTCGTAGTCGGCGGACGCATCATCCTCGAAGGCGCGCCCAAACCGTCCACCGAACAAGCCGCCCCCGTCCTCCGCTCGACCAAAGGCCTCGCCGGCCTCCGGCAGCTCTACCCCGAAGCCAACCCCGACAAATACCTCCCCGTCCTCTCCTTCGGCGGCGTCGTCGGAGCCCCCACCGTCGGCTACGACAACCGCTGGCCCATCAACGCCGGCGACACCCGCTGGTCCATTGCCAACAATGTCACCTGGACCCGCGGCCAACACTCCCTCAAAGCCGGCGGCTACTACGAATTCAACCTCTCCGACGAAGGCATCTCCGCCAACTGCTTCACCGGCTGTTACGATTTCACCGCCGACTCCAACAACCCCCGCGACTCCGGCTACGCCTTCTCCAATGCCGCCCTCGGTAACTTCCGCTCTTACTCGGAATCCTCCAAACGTAACTTCCGCGGAGGCCAAAACTATACCGCCGAATTCTTCGTCCAAGATAGCTGGAAAGTCTCCCGCCGACTAACCTTCGAACTCGGCCTCCGCCTCTCCCTCTTCTCGCCTTGGACCCTTCAGCCCGGTCAAGAAGGCGCTGCCTGGGTCAAGGAACGCTTCGACCCCTCCAAAGCCGTCCGCCTCTTCCGCCCCGCCCTCGACGCCGCCAACCGCCGCGTCGGCCAAAACCCCGTCACCGGCCAAATCGTCCCCGCCGTTCTCATCGGAGCCATCGTCCCCGGCATCGGCGACCCCTTCAATGGCATGGTCCTTGGCACCGATAAAGGCGTCCCGCCCGGCTGGCAGAACCGTCCCCCGCTCCAACCCGGCCCGCGCTTCGGCTTCGCCTATGACGTCTTCGGCAACGGCAAAACCGCCATCCGTGGCGGCTTCGGCATCACCCGCCAAACCCAAATCAACTCCGCCTACGCCAACAGCCAGGTCAACGCCGCCCCGCCCATCGTCCTCCAACCCAGCATCTTCTACGATTCCATCGAAAGTGTCTTCGGCTCCGCCGCCTCCTCCTCCGCCGGCTTCCTCTTCCCCGTTGGTGCCGTCCGCACTTTCGAACGCGACTACAAACCCGCCAGCCTCTACAACTACTCCCTCAACATCCAACAAAATGTCGGCTTCGATACCGTCGTCAGCGTCGCCTACGTCGGCAACGTCGGCCGCAATCTCAACCAAAATCGCAACCTCAACACCCTCCCCTACGGCACCCGTTTCCTTGCCTCCTCACTCGATGCCACCAGCCCTGGCCGCCCCCTCCCTGACACGTTTCTCGCGCCATACACCGGCTTTCAAACCATCAGCGCCCTCGAAAACTCCGGCACGTCAAACTACAACTCGCTCCAAACCACCGCCAACCGCCGCTTCTCCCGCGGCCTCCAGTTCGGTGCCGCCTGGACTTACTCGAAAGCCATGAACCTCTCCGACACCCCCGCCAACATGCCCCTTTACCGCAGCGCCCGCGAGTTTCTCTACGGTAAATCCGGTTACGACCAAACCCACATCCTCGTCGTTAACTTCACTTACGACGTACCCAAACTTACACAGTTACTCCCCAGTAACCCCGCCACCCGCCTGGTCCTCGATGGTTGGCAGGTCGCCGGATTCACCTCCATGGCCTCCGGCTTCCCCACCGGCGTCGGCTTCTCGACCGTCGATAACGCCGACATCACCGGCGGCGGCGACGGCAACCGCATCAACGTCCGCGGCCCCGCCGCCCTCCCCTCCGGCGAGCAAACCTTCGCCCGCTGGTTCAACCCCACCGTCTTCTCCCGTCCCGCCCGCGGCGATTTCGGCAACGCTCCCAAAGACGTCTTCCGCGGCCCCGGCATCAACGCCTGGGACGTCTCCGTCTTCAAAAACTTCCCCCTCCGCTCGGAAAATCGCCTCATCCAGTTCCGCGGCGAGTTCTACAATATGTTCAACCACACCCAATTCTCCGGCCTCGATACGACCGCTCGCTTCGACGCCGCCGGCAACCAAGTCAACACCCGCTTCGGCCAACTCACCGGAGCCCGTTCCCCCCGCATCATCCAATTCGCCGTAAGCTTCAAATTCTAACTCCGATGACTACCAGACGATCACTCCTCACTCTCGCCGCCGCCCCAGCCCTGCTCCCGGCCGCCTCCTCTAAGACGAAAGTCGAAATTCGCGGCAACCAATTCTTCATCAACGGTAAGCCCACTTACAAAGGCCGCATTTACAAAGGCCATAAGATCGAAGGCCTCTTGATGAACTCCCGCATGGTCCAGGGAATCTTCGACGACAAGAACCCCGCCACGGTCACGAAGTGGGCCTACCCCGACACCAAGAAATGGGACGCCAACCGCAACGTCAACGAGTTCCTCGCCGCCATGCCTCTCTGGCGCAAACAAGGCCTGCTCTCGTTCACCATCAACCTTCAAGGCGGCAGCCCCGAAGGCTACTCCAAATCCCAACCTTGGCACACGTCCGGCATCGCCCCTGATGGCTCGCTCCTCCCCGACTTCATGGCCCGCCTCGAACGCATCCTCGACCGCGCCGACCAACTCGGTATGGTTCCCATCGTCGGCTACTTCTACTTCGGCCAGGACCAAGTCCTCAAAGACGAAGCCGCCGTCCGCCGGGCAGTTGAAAACGCGACCAACTGGCTCCTCGACCGCAAATATCGCAACTTACTCGTCGAAGTAAATAACGAAACCAACGTCAAATACGACCACGAAGTCCTCAAACCCGCCCGCATCCACGAACTCATCGAAGTCGTTAAAGGGATGAACCGCCAAGGCCGCCGCCTCCTCACCGGCACCTCCTACGGCGGCAACGGCATCCCGGAATCCAACGTCGTCAAATCCTCCGACTTCCTCCTCACCCACGGCAACGGTGTTAAGGATCCCAACCGCATCGCCGCCATAGTCCGCGAAACCCGCGCCGTCCCCGGCTACCGCCCCATGCCCATTCTCTTCAATGAAGATGATCACTTCGACTTCGACAAACCCCAAAACAACTTCACCGCCGCCCTCTCCGAATACGCCTCCTGGGGCTACTTCGACCCCGGTGCCAGCGATTACGCCGACGGCTACCAATGCCCCCCCGTCAACTGGGGCATCAACTCCGACCGCAAAAAAGCGTTCTTCACCCTCCTCAAGCAAGTCACCGGTTCCTGATTTCCACAGATGTTCCACATGATATATCACAGCTTTTCCACAGCCCGCGAGCAGCAATTTTCGAACCGATGAACTGTTCCCGCCGCTAACCCTATCGATTGGATCCGGTCCGTTGGTGGTTTGGACGGTGCCGACGAACGGTCATCGGAGTGTCGTCCTCGCCCGCGCAGTTATTCCCAGAATCGTCTCCGAACCTTCCACGCCACCCCGTATGGCCCGAAAACTCGATCCGCCGAATCCCAAGTTCAACCAAGGGTT
>JAPKZA010000304.1 GCA_026394015.1 Acidobacteriota bacterium | reverse complement strand
GCATCGGCCCCATTAGAAAGGGAATGCGCGATCGGAAGCCCCTCGGAGGAAGCCACCAACACGCCGCGCAACTCCGGAATTGCCGTCCGGAGATTATCTACGCTTTTCTGAAATACGTCTACTTTACCCATTTCAAACTCCTCGAACCAGTTCACCGGCTCTATCAATGTATCCATCGTCGGAAACGGTGGATACTTTAGACCCAAGGGGGCAAATGCTAAGGTATTTTGTTTGCATCGGGCGATCGAGCGGAACTCGGCAAGAGGCCTTAGTAGGCGCTAAGAAATCTTGCCTGTTTCCCATAGAAATAGGTAATTTGCCGTCTAGATCGAAAACTCTGGTGCCATTACTATTATCCCAGAGGGAAAGACATCGAATGCGTTGCCTGCAGTGTGGCGTGGAAATGGCGCTTCTCAAAAAGCTCCGGAATTCCACCGAATTCTGTTCGGAAGATTGCGGCCGGAAGTACCAGGACGAATCGAACCAACTGGCGGTGAGCCGGTTGATGCAGCAGCGCAAGCCGAAAACGGCGCGGGCGGCGGTTTCGGCGAGTCGGTACGGAGAGTCGACGTCGGTTGCGACGACGGTAATCTCGGTCAGCGAACCACCCTTAGGGGAATTCCTACCTCAAAAGGTATGGGCAATCTTGGAGGCCCATCCGGTATCGTCAAAAGTCGATTGGCAGCTGCGGAAGGGCAGCCAGGTCATGCCGGCGTTGCCTGGAGAGACCCTGTCGTCGATGTTGGCGCTTTCTTTTGCGGGTATCCATGAGATCCATGGTCAGCGGGGACCCCGGGTCGCGATGATCGACGACTATCTGCCTGCTGAACCCTTTCAGCTTTGGTCATTGAACGCGGAGAGCCAGCCGCTACAAGCTTATCTTCCGGCGGTTGGCCAAGGGTGGAGCGTGCGGTGGCCGGAACAGTGGGAAGGCGTGCTGTCGATCGCGAAGGAGAGCGCCGAGCCTTCGGCGGTGGAAGAATCTCCAGTGGAAGTGAAACCGGCGGTAGCCCCGGTGGCGAAGGCGTTGCCGCCAACTCCGAAACCCTCAGAACCGGCACAGGTAATGCCGGTACCGGTGATACCGGCACAGATCGCTCCGTTAAAGGCCACTCGGCCCGAGGTGGTGCATGCGGCGACCGAATCCGCGGTGACGAACGAAGCTATTGCGATGCCCGAGGTGCGGATTCAGATTCCTGAGTCGACGATGTTGCCGTTGCGACCGAGGATTGTCATCGCTCCTCGTACGCCGGACTCTCAGAGTGTCCAGAAGCCGTTGGAGCCCGTAGTCAAGGTCTCGCCCAAGGTTCCCCCCCCCGTTACCAAAGAAGCCGAGTCTGCGCCGAAGTTAGCCAAGCCCATCGAGAAGGCCCAAGCGGAAGTAAAGCCGACGCTCTTGAGGAAGCCTGTCGAGGTTCGCTCGCCCGACGCCAACATAGCGGAAGTAAAGATCCCGGAGGTCAAGCTCGAGGCACGCCGTCCCGAAAAGCCGGCAGCAGAGGCGGGTCCGGCAAAAGTCGAGTCGGCAACGCAGAAAGCTCCCATCCAATGGGAGGGCAAAAAGGGAGGCGAGCGGGAAGTTCCGGCAGAGAAGTCCGCTGCGAGCAAGCCGAAAGAGCCCGAAGCCGCGATTACGGTTCCGACTTTTGGCGCCAAGCCGAGCAGTTCGGCGGCGACTGGGCTGTGGTACCGCATGCCGTGGTGGGAAAAGGGCGCCGCGGTGATTGTATTTCTCCTTTCGATTGGCGGGTGGTTGATTAACGGGCGTCCGGCGGAACCGAAGAAGAGTCCACGATCGATGAGCGTCCCTTCGCCGGCGGCCTCGGCACCTGCTTTGGGAGCAGACAGTTGGGGCTCGGAGCTGGCGGCTGACTTAGCCGGGATAGCTCGCGGTCGACAGCCCATTCAGGAACGTTCGCTGGGCTGGATCGTGCGAGCGACGGATGCCAAGAACTATTACTGTCTTAAGTTAGAGTTAGACCGGAGTGGGTCGGTCAAGTTAGTGCGTTTTGGCGTGATCGATGGACGGGAAGATGCGCATACGCAGGTCCCCTTGTCGATACCGGCAACGACTCCGGCAGGCAGCTTCAAGATCCGGGCGGAAGCGAAGGGCCCGAATATCACGACGTATGTCAATGGGCAAGCGGTGGACGTGTGGGTGGATCAGCGGCTGACAAAGGGAGCAGCCGGATTCAGCAATGAACGCGGAGAGCGGGCAGTGATCAAGACGGTACAGGTGTCCTTCTAAGAGGGACTTCGGCGAGCGAAAAGAGTGGAACGAGGGGAACATCGATGAGTAACGAAAACCAAGACGATCGTTGGCTTTGGTTCATAGATGACGCGCCGCTGCAGGCGCTTCTGCGGGCCGAATCGGCGATGCCTTCGATGAAGATGCGAGCGGCATCGTCACCGTCGATCGTGAAAGCGGTCTCGCTGCATATGGAAGGGCGAGCGAGCGAGGCGATCACAGAGCTGACAAAGGCGGTGGAGGGGGGGGATCGGCACCCCGACGTCTATCTGATGCTCGGCCAGTTCCATTTCGAGAGCGAACACTGGGACGCGGCGGCGGATACGTATCGGCGGCTCGTGGAACTGGACCGCAAGCATGCGACCGGAGCCTTCAATTTAGGAGTCTCTCAACATCGTTTGCACGCGTGGGTGGAAGCGGAAGCGAGCTTCCGACAGAGCCTGACGAACCAACCGGGGCGGTTGGAGGCCTATCT